>JBOGMA010000480.1:0-7900 GCA_050746465.1 Acidobacteriaceae bacterium | reverse complement strand
ATGTAATTCCGCGTGAGCGAATAGTCGGCCGCCATGGGAGACATGCGTGAAAGCCGGTTCAATTCTTTTTCGGCTTCCTTTTGCGTTTCCTCCGGCATTCCGGCGGCTTCAATTTTCTTGCGCAGCTCTTCAATATCTTTCTGGCCTTCATCCTGGTCGCCCAGTTCCTTCTGAATGGCCTTCATCTGCTCGCGCAGATAATAGTGGCGCTGCGATTGCTGCACCTGGTCCTGCACTTCAGACTGGATTTTGTTGCGAAGCTGCTGCACCTCGAGTTCCTTGGCCAGATGCTTGTTCACGCGCTCCAGGCGCGCTGTCACGTCCGGCGTCTCCAGTAGCTCCTGCTTTTCGTTCGTCGCCAGAAACGGCAGCGACGAGGCGATAAAATCCACCAGCCGCCCCGGCTCGTCGATGTTCATCGCAATGGTCTGCAACTCATCGGAAAGCGTCGGCGACGAAGTCACAATCTGCTGGAATGCCTGCAAAACGTTCCGGTGCAAAGCCTCAAGCTCCGGCCCCTTCGCCGCATCCACCTCCGGAATCACCTCAGCCGAAGCCATCATGAATGGCTCAATCTGGGAAAACGTCCCCAGCTTCACCCGCTCCGTGCCTTCGGTAAACACAAAAAGACTCTGGTTCGGCATTTTCACGACTTTGTGAATGGTCGCCAGAGTGCCGTAGGCGTGCAGGTCGCTGGGCTGCGGCGCGTCCATCCGCGCATCGCGCTGCGCGACGACGACAATCGTCTTCTCATCGCCCAAAGATTGAATTAACTGGACCGAGCTCTCCCGCCCCACCGTTAATGGCAGAACTGCATGAGGAAACAAAACCGTATCGCGAACCGGCAGCACAGGCAGCGCTTTATCCTCAGAGCGCCCCTCGCGCTGGTTGGGAGAGCTGGGTTGAATCACACTTAAAAAATCGCTGGCCATGAGTCACCTTCTATCAAATTATTAGCTATTAGACTCTACAAATTCGATTCGGTTGCAGAAACCCGTCCCAAGGTCAATCGAACTTTGTTTCTCAAAAACTTAGCTGCTATTGCGGAAATCCACGCCTGATTTCTAGGATGCGGATACGCGCCCGCACCGGTCGAAGTACCAACTCCAACTACATCGGCAGCAGCGCCCCGCAAGTTCATGAGGAAACCGGCGAGAAGCCGGGTTCGAAGTTTCCAACCGGGAAAAGCTACTGATCCCCTGCTTCTCTGACCGCTGAACGCCGATCGCTGACCGCTGCCCTGTACCGCCCCAACTCCTTCACCATTGAGCAGTGCCCGGCCAGCAGCTTCAGCGCCGCGTCCGCGGACTGCGGCGACGAAAGCTGGTAATCGGCATAGAAGACATATTGCCAAGGCTTTCCCTGCACCGGACGCGACTCGATCCGGGTAAGATTGGTGCCCTGCCCCGCGAAAACTTCGAGTGCCGCCACCAGCGTTCCCGGCCGATTCTCAACCGTGAACGCCAGGCTGACTTTATCGGCACGTGGATCAGCCGTAACCAGTCCGCGCTTGCGAATCACAAAAAAACGGGTGAAGTTCTCAGGATTGTCCTCGATGCCGGCAGCCAGAACCTCCCCGCCATAGTGCCGCGCCGCCTGGGCGCTGGCAATGCCTGCTGCCTGGGCGTCGTGCTGTTCCAATAGGTGCTTCACGCTGCCCGCCGTGTCGTAAAACGGAACCGCCTCCATGCGCGGGTGCTGTGCTAAAAATCGCCGGCACTGCGCCAGCGCCACCGGATGCGAATATACGCGCTCGATCTGCTCCATCGTGGTGCCCGGCATTGCGATCAGGTTATGTCGAATCCGCAGCAGCGACTCGCTTTCAATGGCGACGTCCTCGGCCAGCAGCAGGTCGTAGTGCTCCAACACTGAGCCGGCGAGTGAATTTTCGATCGGGATCACCGCCGCATCCACGCGGCCCTCTTTGACCGCGGCAAACACCTCCGCCGACACTGCGCACGGAAAAATGGTTGCCTCAGGCAGCGCGCGCAAAGCGGCTTCATGGCTGAACGATCCGGGCTCTCCCTGAATGGCTATTCTCATGAAACTCAACTTGTCCTTAAACTTTCGATTGTACGGCAACCCCGAGGCATATCCTGCGCACCTTACCACTCCGTGAACGAGTGCAAGTGATGAAGAACTAAGGAGAACGTAATGCTCTGGACCATCTTTGTAATTCTTTTAGTTTTGTGGCTGATAGGCCTAGTAAGTTTCCACGCAATCGGCGCTTACATTCACATCCTGTTGGTGCTGGCGATCATCGTACTTCTTATCCAGCTCATCACCGGCCGCAGGAGAGTTTGAGGGCGCCGCGTAACGGAGACGGAGGAACGAAGCACGCAAAACTGGACAGGAGCAAATCATGAACAAGGACCAGGCAAGCGGCAAAGTAGATCAGGTGACAGGAAAGATCAAACAGAAAACCGGAGAAGCGCTCGGGAAACAGGACATGGCAAACCGCGGAGTGGCTGACCAGGCCAAAGGCGCCGCCAAAGAAACCTGGGGCAATGCAAAAGATGCAGTCCACGAAAGGGCCGAGCATCGCGAGCACGAAGCCGAAGATCGCGCCAACCACGCCAGAGACAACGTCTCGGATAAGGTGCAGGACATTAAGAACCGCACCAACGACAAGATCGACGAGCAAAAGGAGCGGGAGAATCTCGAGCACAAAGAACGGGAACGCCGCTCCGCATAGAGCTTTCTCATTCCTCAACTGCAAAGGCCCGCGTAGGATAGCGGGCCTCTTTTTTTGGGGGAAACCAGCGTTCAGCGATCAGCGGTCAGCGGTCAGGGATCGCCGACCTTTCCTTGATGGTGGAGTTGCTCCCAAAGTTCCTGCCAGACCGGTGTCGTATCCCTCTCAGCTTCGAGTTTCCTGAGCAAGGGCCGGGGATCGAACAGGGTTTTGTCTCCGCCAGTCATATGCGAGCAACGGGCATCTTCGAAGCTGACCATTGGAACGAAATATACCAGCCAGCCGCCTCACCAGCCACCCTGATCTGCCTCCCGCTTCACAGCTTCACCAGCATCGGATGCCTCCGCAGCAAATCCACTGCGACAAACGCGAAGAACACAATCGAGATCACTCCGTTCATTGTGAAGAACGCTGCATTCAGCCGCCGCAGGTCGCCGGGCGAAACGATGAGATGCTCGTAAAGCAGGAGCGCGGCCACGATTACGACCCCGGCAAGCGCAACCGGCCCCAGCCCAAACGCCCACACCAGCCATACCAGCAGGCCAAGCATCAGCACGTGCAGAGTTCGCGCCGTCCAGAAAGCCGCGGGCACGCCCCACGCAGCCGGCACGCTGAACAGTCCGTGAGCACGGTCGTGCAACGCATCCTGGCAGGCATAGAGCAGGTCGAATCCTGCGACCCAGAACATCACCGCCAGCGTAAGAATCAGGATGCGCGGGTCAAGCGAGCCCCGAATCGCAATCCACGCCGCTGCCGGAGCGATTCCCAGCGCCAGTCCCAAGGCCAGATGCGACCAGCGCGTAAAGCGCTTGGTGTAGGAGTAGAAAAAAAGTACCGCCAGCGCTACGGGCGAAAGCTCCAGCGTGAGCCGGTTCAACTGCGCTGCCGCCAGCACAAAAACCACCGCCATCAGCACGGTGAATCCACCCACAAACGAGCGCGAAAGCAGCCCGGCGGGAATGGCCCGCGAGCGCGTGCGCGGGTTCTCGGCGTCCAGCCCGGCGTCTGCCCACCGATTAAAGGCCATGGCGGCTGACCGCGCGCTCACCATGCAGACGATGATCCAGACAAGCTGCATCGCACTCGGCAGCCCATTGGCGGCCAGCATTGCCCCGGTCAGCGCAAAAGGGAGCGCAAAAACCGAGTGCTCCCACTTAATCATTTCAAGCGTGACGCCCACGCTGCGAACAAATCCCATGATTCCCAGTCTATCGAAAACAAGCGAAAGCCCCGCCTCACCCAGTGGGTGGCCCACTCAAGCTGCTTTTGCTTGAGTGGGAACGGCGGGGCTTTCCACTATACGTCCAGACCTACTTGTTGAGGTTCTCCGCGGGCTTTCCGGCAACCTGCAACTCATTCTTCACCGAGAAAACTCCCGGCACCGAATTAGCGCGGATTCCCGCCGTGTTCTTGTCCGCTTCCGAATCCACCTGACCGTACAGCGTCACGTGCCCGTTCTGTACAGCAATGCGGATCGGCTTGGCCGGATCAATCGCGTACTTGTTCAGCGACGAAAAACCGTAAATGGAGCGGTATTCCGCAATCCGAATGCGATCATCCATGGGCGAAACCGGGTCAACTTTAATGTTGTCGATCAGGCCCTTCACACCCTTCATGTTGGCCACAGTAGACACGGCCGAGTCGGCATCAACCGGTCCATACGCGCTGCCGCCCAGCGTCACTACCCCGTTCTGCACGCTCACGCCGATCGCGTTGAACGGAGTGGTGTGGTAGCCCAGCCGGTCATATTGCACGGCCTTCACCACCTTCTGCTGCAGTTCCGCGTCGGACATCGTCGGTCCGCCAACCTGAATCTGGTTGTTGACCGCCTGCACTCCCTTCACGTCCTGCACCCGTCGCGTGGCGTGATATTTGGCGTCAAGCACAGGCACGGTTCCAGTCAGTGTCACGGTGCCGTCCGCCACGGCGACGTGAACATCCTTGAACTGCGACTTGTTCAGCGCTTTATTCATGATCTCGGCACGAAGATTATTCTCATTCGCCGAGGATTGCCCGAAAGACATTGCCCCGGGCGCAATCATGATCAAGCTGCCGACAAACAGCGGCAGCAGCCTGCGAAAAGTCTTTCTCATGTCAAACCCCTCCCCTTACTTATTGATGGTTCGGCAACGTAAACCCTTCAGTTCTATTGATTTGATGCCGAGCTACATACCTTGAGATGCTAATCTTTGGGGGATTTATGAGAAAAAGCGCCTGGGCACAGACGGATCGAGCTATGGGGCGCTACGCCAGGTCTCCAGCGCCCGCTCCAGGCGGACGCCGCGCGAGCCTTTCAGCAGCACCACATCGCCCGGTCCGGCGGCGCTGCGAAGCCACCTGCCGGCTTCTTCCGGAGTCTCGAAAAACATCGCTTCCGCACCCGCCGCACCCGCCGCATCCGCGAGCGATTTTGCGTCCCCGCTCACGCCTGCCACTAAGTCCACTCCAGCGGCCGCCGCAGCCGCGCCACACGCCGCATGCAGCGCCGCCGACTCCGGCCCCAGCTCCAGCATGGTCCCCGCCACGAGAATCCGCTTTCCGCCTGAGGAGACACGCATCACCTCCAACGTGTGAATCATCGCCTTCAGGGCCTCAGGATTGGAGTTATAGCAATCGTTAATCACCGTCGCGCCGTTAACGGTAAGTACCTGACCGCGTTTGTCTTCCGGCGCAAGCTCCGCGAGGGCGGCGCAGCATGTTTCCAGAGAAACACCAGCTTCTATCCCTACGGCAATGGCCGCCATCGCGTTGGTTACGTTGTGCTCGCCCAACAACTGCAAATGCAGCTCCGCTTCCTGATCGCCGGCCCGGACTTTCGCCGTCTGTCCTTCCGCCCCTGGAGCCGTAATCTCCTGCGCTCGCGGGTCTGCGCACGGCCCGCGCCCGTAATACACAGCCTTACCGCGAAAATCGCGCCCGAACTGCGAGACATACGGATCGTCGCAATTCAGAAAGGCCACGCCATGCGCCGGCAGCGCCGCCACCAGTTCGTATTTCGCGCGCGCAATCCCCGCCACTCCATCGGAAAAATTCTGCGCATGCGCGGTGCCCACATTCGTCACCACGCCCCACTCCGGAGAAGCGATGTGGGCCAGCGCTGCAATCTCTCCTGCGTGTGACATTCCCATCTCGATGACGGCCATATCATGCGCCGTCTCCAGCTTCAGCAACTGCAGTGGCATTCCATATTCGTTATTGAGGTTCCCCTGCGACTTCAGCACGGAGAACTTTGCGCTTAGAACCTTCGCCACCGCTTCTTTGGTCGTCGTCTTTCCCGCTGAGCCGGTGATGCCAATCAGCCGCTTGCCCCAATGCCGCCGCACCGCCGCAGCCAATTGCTGAAGGGCCTTTAGCGTGTCATCCGTAATCAACAGCGGATGCTCTCCGGCTGTCTTGCGGATCGCCTCTATCCTGTCCCGCGCAACCAGCGCCGCCACTGCTCCGCGCTCCAGAGCAGCACTCACAAAATCGTTCCCGTCGAAGCGTTCGCCCTTGATGGCGATGAAAAGCTCTCCCGGCCCGACCGTACGCGAGTCAATCGAGTAGCCTTCCGCCGCAAGACCATCGGCGCCCTCCAACTCCGCACCGCTCCAATGCGCGATTTGCCGCAACTCCAGCTTCATGCGTCATCCTCCTCGCGCAACCCACGCAGAACTTCAAGTGCAACAGCTACGTCATCAAAAGGAATCGTACCGTTACCGAGCGTCTGTGTCTTCTCGTGTCCCTTGCCGGCCAGCAGAACAATGTCTCCCCAGTTGGCTTCCGCAAGGGCCATTCTGATCGCGCGCCTGCGGTCGGCTTCACGAATATATTTCGTCCCCGTCGTCGCAATTCCCGGGACGATATGATCGAGAATCGCGTCCGGATCCTCGCTGCGCGGATTGTCCGAAGTCAGGAACACGACATCGCTGCCTTCACCCGCCGCCCGGCCCATCAGCGGCCGTTTCGTGTGGTCGCGGTCGCCACCGCACCCAAACAGTGTAATCACGCGCCCGCCGCTCTCCCGCACAAATTCCCGAGCCAGCGACGTGAGGTTCCTCAGCGCGTCGTCCGTGTGCGCGTAATCCACGACCACCGTAAACGGCTGCCCCACGTCCACCGTCTCAAACCTTCCGGGAACACATTGCAGCGACGCTGTCCCTTCTTCGATCTCTTCCAGCGTCAATCCCCGGGCATACGCCGCCGCGCAGGCCGCCAGCAGGTTGTAGATATTCACCTTGCCGGTCAGCCGCGTACGAATCTCCGCGGCTCCTGCCGGACATTGCAGCACAAAGCGCATCCCGCTTGGGGCCATTGCCACCCCTTCGGCCCGGAACTCGCCCACATTCATTCCGTAGGAAAAGATCTCGCTGCCTGCCGCGCGCGCGGTCAGCGACAGCGCCGCTCCGTAGGTGTCATCAATGTTCAGCACAGCCACTCTTGGAGGCCGAAGCAAGCTTCCGTCGAACAGCTTTCGCTTCGCTTCGAAGTAGTTCTCCGTTGTGCCGTGAAAATCCAGATGGTCGCGCGTGAGATTGGTGAAGACCGCTGTATCAAAGCCGAGCCCGTATACTCGCCCCTGCTCCAGCGCGTGCGACGAGACCTCCATCACCGCTTCCGTGGCGCCTGCGTCCACGCCATCCTTTAGCAGCGCCAGCAGGTCCCGCGACTCCGGCGTGGTGTGCGGAGCCGGCCGCACCGCACCCGCGACGTGATACTCAATGGTTCCGACCAGCACCGTCTTACGGCCGGTATGATTCAGCATTGCGTCCAGCAGAAATACTGTTGTCGTTTTGCCGTTGGTTCCAGTCACGCCGCTCAGTTCCAGTTGGAGTTCAGGATGCGAAAAGAAGTTCGCAGACACCAGAGCCATTGCCCGCCGTCCGTGCGCCACCTCGGCCAAAGCGAGTTTTGAGTACTTCCGCGCCGTTTCATCAAATGCTTCGGGCGAATCTGTAAGGATCGCGGTCGCGCCCGCCTCGACTGCCTTCTCAATATATCGACTTCCGTCCGTCGTCCCGCCCCGCATCGCGACAAACAGCGACCCCGGCCCTACGCGGCGCGAGTCATACTCAATCCCCTTGACCTGCGCGCTCCCGCCCGCGCGGCGCACGCACTGGACCCCCCGCAAGACCTCATCAATACGCATAACCAGAAAGCCCCTCTCCATCCTCTACATACAAACCACAATTGTCACCCCGGCATTGTGTTAGACCAATTCCTGAG
>JBOGMA010000479.1:0-9821 GCA_050746465.1 Acidobacteriaceae bacterium | reverse complement strand
GAGGCAGTGGGGCGTGGTCGCTACGCAGCCCGCTGCCGAAGCTCTGAAGGCGAATCTGGCGGCTACGGTTGAGGAACATTTTCGTCTGGCAGGGCCGCTGGTTGATTTTCTGAACGCGCCGCTGATGCAGGCGGCGGCGAAGGCGAAACGTCCTGTTTTCCACATTTACTGATGCGGGCGGACGCGCCTACACTCATGTGCAACAACTCTGCGGAGCTGATGGTTGCTGTATTTTTGTTGGGCTGAGGCTGGTTTTCGCCCGAAAAATGGGCAAAAACCGCGAAAAACCGGAAAAACCAGCAAAAAACCTGTGGAAAGCTGAGATTTGCTGTTGACAAAGGCGCGCAAAAGACGCAAGGTTAACGGCGGTGGGTTCTCTCAGAGCCGCATAAACACAGGGCTTCCCAGCTGCGAGTGGAATGCGGAGAGGATAGACCTTCGAGCGATGGGCCGGCAGAATCCGGTTCGCGCTTAACGACACAGGAGGAACAGAAGAATGGCAACAGCATTGACCAAGACAGCTCTCGTCCGGCAACTCGCGGAGAAGCTTGAACTGACCAACAAACAGTCGGCGGCCTTCCTCGACCTGCTCGCGGAGACTGCGATCAAGGAGACGAAGAAGAACGGCGTGTTCGTGATTCCGGGTCTCGGGCGCCTGGTGAAAGCGGAGCGGAAGGCGCGCATTGGGCGCAATCCGCAGACCGGCGAGCAGATCAAGATCAAGGCCAAGACGGTGGTGAAGTTCCGCGTGGCGAATGCCGCGAAGGACTCGATCGCACCGCCGAAGAAGTAAGTTTCTGCATATTCGGAGTAGCTTCGAGACACGGCCACTCCGGATATGCGTTGGCAGCCGCCGCCATACACGTTACAGCACGCGGCAAGTCTTATAGGGAGAGGGAGACGGATTTGAGGCTCGTCTCCCCTTTTCTTTTATGGGCGCTGCTTCTCAGGTCCGCGCCGACGCAAGGCCGCGCACAACCAGCGACAATCCAAAACAAATGATCAACGCCTGAATCAACAGAGTGGCGTTGTAGCGCCAGGCGAGCACCGCAAAGCAGGCTGCCATGCCGATGTAGAAAACTTCTGATACGAATGCCTGAGGCCACCGCGGCTCGGCAGTTGATTTTGGAATGGACGTCGCAGGCCTGGGGAGCATTCGCGCCACCGCACTTTTATAAGTGCGATAGCTTTCACCCTGCTGCATTTCGAGGAAGAACTCCTCGCGCAGAATGAGACGCCAGAACTGCACGAAGTTCGCGATGAGGAAGAAGACCGCTCCAGACGGCGGCATGAGGATGGAAACTGCCAGAGCAAAGAGCAGCAGCCCCAGATAGAGCGGATTGCGGAGAAAGCGATAGGGGCCGCTTGCGACGATACCGTGCGCGTGCATTGCGCCGGAGCGCACCACGCCGCCGCCGATGTACGCCGTGCCCCAGACGCGAAAAACGGTTGCCGCGGCTGCCAGCAGGATTGCAGCGAGGGTGATGACGAGGGATGCGGTTTCGAGCGGCATCCAGCGGGCGAGTTCGCCGGATAGCTCAAGCCAGGTGGTCGAGACGGGGCGAGCGAAGTGACCGTAGCGCAGCCATGGAGCCCAGAAGCCGAGCAAGTAGATCACAAAACTGATCCAGAGCCGAAACCGAAATTCGAATTGAGTTGCCTTCACCTGATGAACGTCCCCGGAAAACCTGCACCTTGTTTATGTAACTTTCACCGTTGCGTAATAACCCTTCATACCTTCGCGGAGTTTTCCAGCGCCGGACGCAGACGACCGCCCGCCTGGGCGAGACGCTGTTCGGCCTCGGCGCGGGTGGCGCCCAATTTTGCCATCACGACCGCTGTTTTCACCGATCCGGCTGATTTGAGGAGCTCCGCGGCCTCAGGGTATCCCAGGCCGGTGATGGTGGCAACGATTCGGGCGGCGCGGTCGCGCAGCTTCTCGTTTGTGGACTGAACGTTCACCATGAGATTGCCGTAGACGTATCCGAGCCGAACCATGGTTCCGGTGGAAAGCATATTGAGGACCAGCTTAGTTGCGGTTCCAGCTTTCATGCGGGTGGAGCCGGTGACCGGCTCGGGGCCGGTGGCCGGAGTAATGGCGATTTCCGCCGCTTGCGACAACACAGAGTTAGGAACGCAGCTCAGACCGATGGTAAGCGCTCCCAGATCGCGCGCGTATTTCATTCCGCCGAGCACATATGGGGTGCGGCCACTGGCAGCGATTCCGACTAATACGTCCCGCGCTGTGAAACCGCGAGCTTCAACGTCACGCCGCCCCTGTTCGGCATCATCTTCAACGTGCTCGATAGAAGTGCGGAGTGCCGCGTCGCCGCCAGCGATGATTCCCTGAACAACTTCGGGAGCGACATTGTAGGTTGGGGGGCATTCGGAGGCGTCCAGCACGCCCAGGCGACCGGAGGTGCCAGCACCGAGATAAAAGAGGCGGCCGCCGCGCTCCAGACGGGAAACGATCTGATCAATGGCGCGAGCGACGCTGGGCAACTCGGGCTCGACGGAGTTGACCGCTTCGAGATCGCCCGAATGCAAGGATCGAACCAAGTCGGAGGTGGAGAGCCGGTCGATCTGCTCGGTGGCGGGATTGCGGGTTTCGGTCAGCAGTTGCGAAAGTTCGTTCAATTTATGCCCGCTTTCATGGCATGCGACACACACGACATAGGTTAGCAGCTTGTAACGTGATGATTAGTAACGATTTACAAAGTTAAGCGCGCCGCATCGTCTCAACCGTTTCCAGCAACTCATCAAAGTCAGACAAGCTTGAATATTCGATGATGACGCGACCTTTCCCCTTCCGGTCTTCGATGGTGACCTTCAGACCAAGCGCCCGCTGCAGCAGGTCACGTGCTTCGCGAACGTTAGGATCGAGCGGTTCCTTGACCTTCACTGCGGAATCGCGCTTTGCTGGATTGACCAGCCCCTGGACGTAGCTTTCAGTCTGCCGAACCGACATGGAAAGGGCCACGACCTTTTGGGCGGCTTTTAAAATGGCCTCGGGATTCTCGAGGGCCAAGAGGGTACGTGCGTGGCCGAAGCTCAGTTCGCCGGCTTCGACTTTGGCCTGAACCTCAGGAGGCAATCGAAGGAGGCGGAGGAAGTTGGCGACGGAGGCTCTGTCTTTGCCGGTGCGCTGCGCCATTTGTTCCTGGGTGAGCTTGAATTCGCGCATGAGGCGCTCATAGGCGCGCGCCTGCTCCATTGGGTTGAGGTCCGCCCGCTGAAGGTTTTCGACGATGGTAATTTCCATCGCCTGCTGGTCCGAGACCTGACGCACGATGGCCGGGATGGTCTGCTTGCCCGCTTTTTGGGAAGCTAGAAAGCGGCGCTCTCCTACGATGAGCTGAAAGCGGGAATCCGGCAATGGCCGCACCAGGATGGGCTGAAGGACGCCCGTGGATGCAATGGAGGCCGCCAACTCAGCCAACGCCGCTTCGTCGAATCTGGTTCGGGTCTGGAAAGGATTCCGCTCAATCGCGTCGAGCGAGATTTCACGCGGCTTTCCGTCGCTGGACGGCGCTTCAGGACGATCCTCAGACAATGTTGCCACCGCGGAGATACGGGGGAGGAGGGATTCCAAGCCCTTTCCCAGGGCCTTTCGCTTCAGGTGTTCGACTGTTGTGTTACCCATCGGATGTTCCTCTTCACTTTACATAAGGCCAGAACTTGGGGGTGGCTTTGGCGCGGCCGGCTGCGGCCAGTTTGCGTTCTTTGGCGCGGGGGCTTTCGATGTGGTTGCGGGAGAGAAGCTCTTCGGCGAGGCCCTGGTAACTTTCGGCTCCTCGAGAGCGCGGGTCATAGAGCATTACGGGCTTGCCGTAGCTCGGGGCTTCGGCAAGCCGGACATTGCGGGGGATTACCGTCTTGAGCAGCTTGTCTTTGAAAAACTCGCGGAGGTTTTCGGTGACCTGCTGGGCGAGATTGGTGCGGTCGTCATACATGGTGAGCAGGACGCCTTCGATTTCCAGCTTTGGGTTGAAGCTTTCCCGGACCCGCTCAAGAGTGTGGACCAGTTCGCTGATGCCTTCGAGGGCGAAGTATTCGGCCTGCATGGGTACAAGGAGGCGGTCTGCGGCAACCAGCGCGTTGAGGGTCAGAAGGTCGAGAGCCGGGGGGCAATCCAGGATAATGAAGTCGAATTTCTCGCGATCCGGCTTGAGAGCGTCGCGGAGCTGAAATGCGCGCTGTTCGTTCTGGATGAGCTCGACGTTGGCTCCGATAAGGTTTTTGCTTGAGGGGACGAGGGAGAGGGTTTCGATTTCCGTGGTCAGGATTGCCTCGGAAAGAGTGCATTCGCCGGTCAGGATTTCATAGATGGATTTGCGCTGATCGTCGCGGACGAAGCCATAGCCTCCGGTGGAGTTGGCTTGGGGGTCGCAGTCGATCAGGAGTGTTCTAAGGCCCTCCAGCGCAAGCGCCGCCGAAAGATTGATGGCGGTGGTGGTTTTGCCCACGCCACCCTTTTGGTTCACAACAGCCAGAACATTTGCCATGAAGCATTCAGATTATTGGGGGAGGCGTCCATAAGGCAAATGGATTCGGCTGTGCAGAAGTGGGTACAGCCTGTGGAAGGCGGCTGGCATTGGCGCATATTGAGCTGGCAATCAGATGAAAAGACAGGGGTTGCCGCGGGCGTCGGATCTAAGCCGGAGCGAGTGCGGCTGGGAGGCGCTGTGGAAATCAGCGGTGTTCCATGTGGAACAATTTGGATTTGCGAGGGCAGAATTGTTCCATGTGGAACTCTGAGATTGTCTAGGCCTTTGGATTTGGGCGTTGGCCTATTAACAACAAACCGTGATTTAATCCCGCGCTCGGCATTTCGTTCCACGATTCAATTGCGGGCAGCGCCTTTTTCAGCTCAGCTCTGGTTTCCTGGGTCGTGAAAACTACGATCCGGCCGTTCATCCTGACTCGCGGAAATGCAGCCTTGCAGGCTTCCCGCATCCGATCCACTGCTCGAAGGGCAACGATGTCGAATTGCAGGGCCTGAGGCATATTCTCGACTCGTCCAGCGAATACCTCTGTGGCGGGAAGGCGCAAGGTTCGCACGGCTTCCCTCAGGAACGCTGACTTTTTCTGCTGCGACTCAGCAAGTGTGACGTGGATGTCAGGCCGGCAGATGGCGATTGGGATACCGGGAAGTCCGGCCCCAGAGCCGAAGTCCAGCAAAGTGGAGCCTTTAAGTGCTGGAAGAGCTTGGGCGCACTGAATGCATTCGACGAAATGACGACGGAGAATCGTCTCCGGATCACGGATCGCGGTCAGGTTCAGGCGGGAATTCCACTTGAGGAGCAGGTCCAAATAGAGGTCGAAGCGGTTCAGGGCCTCTGGCGTGAGACTCGCGAGGCCTGCTTCCTGGATCATTTTCGCCAACAGCACAGCATTCATGGGGCGACCGACTCCCGAATAGCGCGGGGACGCCACTCGGCGGCGGATTGGACGAAGGCTGAGAAGAGAGCTTTGGACGCGGGATCGTATTCGAAGCTGCGCTCCGGATGCCATTGCACGGCGATGACGAATTGTTGGTCGAGTCCTTCGACACCCTCGATCAAACCATCTTCTGAACTCCGAGCGACCACTGCCAGCCCGTCTCCCGGATGTGCCAAGCCTTGATGGTGGCTGCTGTTGACCACCAGATCGTGTGCGTTGGCAATTTCTCCCAGCCTGGAACCTTGGGCAATAGCGACATGGTGGGCCTCCCGCACGTCTCTCCCCGGCTTGTGGTTGACGGAGGTGTTCAGGTGCTGAATCAGGGCTCCGCCGCGCCATACGTTCCATGCCTGAAAGCCGTAGCATATCCCGAGGAGAGGTTTATGCAGATTGGAGGCGTCCTGCATCAGCAGTTCGTCCACCGCCTCACGAGGCGGATCGGCAGGACCGCACTCCGTGATCGGTTCCTGCCCGTATTTCTCAGGGTTTACGTCTGCGCCACTGCCTGGGAGCAAAACTCCTTCGCAGGATGCAACCAGCCTCGCGACTTCCGACTGCGTCGCGCTGAGTGGAACCTTTACGGCGATGCCTCCCGACTCTTCAACCGCATGGGCATATTGCGGCCACGAACGCTCGCAATATGCGGCGTCGGTCGAAATCGGCTCAGGAATTGCGATTCGCGGCTTTTTCATTCGCATTGCTCCATTCTTTCCGGTTCGGACAGGTGGGTTGCGCCGGGTTCGCCGTTCGCGGGCGGCTTCAAGTAGGAATGTTCGTAGTAGAGCCGACTGATAGCCTCCCTCAAACGCTTTGTAAGCTCATCGGTCTGCCGAATTGAATACCCTGACGTTTCGATCGGTTCTCCTACGGCCAGAGTAACGGGAACCGGGTGGAATTCCGAGGTATGAATGGGAAGCAGCTCATAAGTTCCGATCAGCGCCATCGGAATGATCGGCACCCCGGCTCGTATGGCCATGAACGCTGGCCCATTCAGAAATGCCTCCAGGCGGCCGGTTTCGGTGCGGCCGCCTTCGGGAAAGATAAATACGGGCATTCCGGATTTCAGAGTCTTTACGGCGCTGCCCAGGCTTGAGATGGAAGCTCGCGGATTCGATACATTCACGGGAACCTGACCGGACCGGGTGAGATGCCAGCCGATAAAGGGCAGTTTAAAGAGCTCGTGGCGGGCCACAATGCGGAACTGAAATGGGAGAATCCCGAACAGCACTGGTGTATCCGTATAGGACAAATGATTCGAAGCATATACGGCCACTCTTCCATCCAAGCGCTCCCCATTCAGGACGGAGATATCGGCGCCGCTGATCCAGGAGATGGCGCGGCCCCATCGCTGGGCGATGCGATGTTGCATACGTCCTGACCTATCCCACAGCGAGGAAATGAGCGAGAGGCTGCCAAAAAAAGCGGTGGCGAGAAAAAAGAGCGGGGCGCGATAGCAGAAATTCACGACGCGCTCGCTCCAAGGCAGTGGGACGGGACGCGGCTCAAGAATGCGGCGGCTCACGTGCGCGCCTCCGCAAGAAGGCTCCGCAGTTCGCCGACGAGGAATACAGAGCCGGTCACGATGATGGCTCCATCAGGAGGTGTTTTGGCGATGGCCTGCGCCAGTGCGTCCTTCGGACTGGAGGCCGTCAGGACCTGCACGCCCGTGACCGCAGCGGCTTTGGTCAAGCCATCGAGAGACGCTGTTCGGGGCGAGGGGACCTCGGTGAGCACTACGGTTTCGAACATGGGGAACAGGATCTGCGCCATCTCGGGAAACGCCTTATCTCGGAGGCATCCGAAGACCGCAGTCATGATTCGCGGCTCAGGATTGAGGTGGGACAGCGCGGAGCGCAACGCCCAGGCGCCGGCTGGGTTGTGGGCGACATCCATCAGTACGTCTGCGCGGCCGGAGCGCGAAAAACACTCGAGCCGCCCGGGCCAGCGCGTTTCATGGATTCCTTCGGCAATTTGTCTCGCTGTAATTTTGTAACCGTGTCGATTACATAATTCAACAGCTGTTGCAATCGCCAGTGCGATGTTCCGCTGCTGATGTGCTCCAGCCAGCGGCGAAGCCACCTCGATTCGCTCGCCGAGAACCGTCAGATCGTACGCGCCGCTTTCTTCGCTGCGCGCCGGAACGTAATCGGCTGCGTTTACCCCGCGCACGTTCAACGCAACAGCCGCTTCGCCAATAGACTGGTTGGCCTCGGGATGCTGCGGCAGCGTGACCAGAACGCCGTTTTGTCTGAGAATTCCAGCCTTTTCCCGCGCGATTTTGGTGATCGTGTTGCCGAGCCATTCCATGTGGTCGAGCGAAATATCGGTGATTACGGACACCAGCGGCTCGACGATGTTGGTTGCATCCAGCCGCCCTCCCATTCCCACTTCGAGAATCGCGATCTGCACTTTGCGCTCGGCGAAATAAAGAAAGGCGAGTGCCGTCATGGTTTCGAAAAAGCTGGGATGCCATGCGAGGCGGCCTTCGGCTACGAGGCGGCGGGCGCAGTCATCCACACGAAAATAGGCGGCGGCGAAATCGGAGTCGGAAATATCCTGTCCGTTGCTCCGAATGCGTTCGTTCACTCGGCTGAGGTGCGGTGAAGTGTAAAGGCCAACATGGTAGCCGGCGACCCGCAAAATGGATGCCAGCGTGGCCGCTGTCGATCCCTTTCCATTGGTCCCCGCAATCAGAACTGAAGGGAACCGCAGATGCGGCGAGCCTAACGCTTCCACCAGAACGCGCATAGCCGCAAGCTCGAACTTGCGCCGCGCTCCACCGGGTGCGGTGTGCAGTTCTCCGGCAAGCGCAAACAGCCCATCAACCGCAGCGGAATAGGACATATGGATCAATTTTATGACGGGTGCGGATCACGGGCGATGCCGAAGGTTTTACCAGTGATATCGGCACGATCAGGCTGGTTGGAAAAAATCCATCGCGCGGCAGAGATAGCCTTTCAGTTCCTTGCGCTCGACGACGGCATCCAGAAAGCCGTGCTGCAGCAGGAACTCGGACCGTTGGAAACCTTCCGGCAGTTTCTGGCGAGTGGTTTGCTCAATGACGCGTGGCCCGGCGAAACCGATCAGCGCCCCCGGTTCACCGATGTTGAGATCGCCGAGCATGGCAAAGCTGGCTGTAACGCCGCCGGTGGTGGGATCCGTAAGGACGGAAATGAATGGGATTCCAGCTTCATCCAGCCGCGCCAGAGCCGCCGAGATTTTCGCCATCTGCATCAGGCTGACGATGCCTTCCATCATGCGGGCGCCGCCGGATGCTGCGACGACGATGAGCGGTTCCCGCGCTGCGCGAGCGCGGTCCACAGCGCGGGCAATGGTTTCGCCGACAACAGCGCCCATGCTGCCCCCGATGAAGCTGTACTCCATCACGCAGAGGACGACGCGATGGCTGCCCAGCAGCCCCAGTGCGTTCACAATTGCGTCATTCAGGCCAGTGTCAGACTGCGCTTTCCTCAGGCGGTTTTTGTAGGGCTTGAGGTCGGAAAAATCCAGCGGGTCGGTTGACTTCAATTCCAAGTCCACCAGCTCGTAGCCGGGCTCAAGCAGAGAGGCGATGCGGGTACGCGCGTCCATTTTGAAGTGGTATCCGCATTTGGGGCAGACCAGCAGGTTGGCGTCAAGCTCGGCTCGCCAAATGACCTGTGCGCACTTGTCGCACTTGACCCACAGCCCTTCGGTGCGAACCGTCTTTTCGCCCTGATCAACTATTTGATTGTCTTCCCGCCGAAACCAGGACATCGGTGCTTTCCCCTTCTCTTTACCTTAATATTCGATTCCGAGTTGTGCCAGAATGCCTTTCTGGTAGGCGTGCTTGATTTCGCGCATTTCCGTGACGGTATCGGCAATCTCGATGAGCGAGGGATGCGCATTTCTGCCGGTCAGGATCACGTGCACCATATCCGGCCTGGCTTTGAGGGTCTCGACCACGACATTGGGGTCAAGCATTTTGTAACCTATGGCGTAATTGATTTCGTCAAGGATCACCATATCCCACTCGCCAGAGAGAATGGCGGCACGGGCTTCCTCCCAGGCTGCTTCCACCAGGCGCACGTCTTCCGGGTCGGTTTCAGCGCCGCCGACTTTCACGAAGCCACGGCCCATCTGCTTCATGACGAAGTTTCCATTGAAGGTTTGGACCGCGTCCAGTTCGCCATAATGCCAGGAACCTTTGAGAAATTGCAGCATAAGCACCCGCATGCCGTTGCCGACGGCGCGCAGAGCCGTGCCCATTGCCGCTGTGGTTTTACCCTTGCCCGGGCCGGTGTTGATCAGGATCAGGCCCCGTCGCGATTCGGACACTACTCCTCCTGGCTGAAAGCAATTTCGGATTCTCGCTGGCTGGCTAGTCCCGGTGATATGGG
>JBOGMA010000478.1:0-1600 GCA_050746465.1 Acidobacteriaceae bacterium | reverse complement strand
ACGCCCCACAGCGCCGAGTCTCCCACGATGGTGCCGTAGCCGGAAATGTTGTTGGTGAGCAGGTACTGGAGGACTTCTTTCTGCGAGGCTTTGCTGCCGGCCTCCTTGCCGTCGGTGATGACGTAGATGATGCGGCGGCGCCCCTTGGGCTGCTGCGAAAGCTGCTTGGCGGCCTCCAGAATGGCGTCGTTGAGCGGATGGACTTCCTTGGGCAGGTTGAGGAACGGCCCGCCGCCGCGCTGCGTTGCCAGATTGGGATCAACCTCGCGCCCGTTAATCATGGGGCCGCTGGCGAAGGGGCCGTCCACCATCGGAACGCCCATGCTGCGTCCGGTGCGCTTGGCCGATTGCAGCGCGGCCTGGAGGCGCGGGCCCTGCGAGCCGGTAAAGCTGGTGACCATTTCCGGGCTGGAGTTGTAGGTGAAAACGGCGACCGAGTCCGACGGTCCGAAGGCTCCGGCAACCGCCCCCAGGCTCTGGTTCACCTTGCGCATGATGTCCGCAGGGAGGCTCTGGTCGATGACGAAGGCCACGGAGAGCGGGTAGGGATCGGTGGTGAAAAAGGCGATGCGCTGGCGCTGGCCGTCCTCATAAACCTTGAACTGACGCCAGTTCAGGCCTGCGACCAGATGGTGGTGCTTGTCGCGCACTGTCACGGGGACATCGACGTAGTTGACGGGAACGCGAATGATATAGGTGGAGGCGCCCTCGAAGTTCTTGTGAATCTCAGGCGGCTTCTGCTGGAAGTGGTCGGACTGCGGCGAGGTGGAGGTCGGAGGCTGCTGCTGGCCTTGCGGCGGGGCTTCCTGGGGATTGGTTGCGGGCGCGGCGGCGGTTCCAGCGCCGGGTTTTACGCGGTCGCGGAGGTTGGAGAGACCAGAGGGCGTGGGCGCATTGGGGACGCTCTGCTGCGCCGAAGAAGCCTGTTCTTGCGGGGCCGGGGCGTTCGGTTGCGTTTGCTGTTGCGGCGCTGCTCCAAAAAGAAAGAAAGACAGTACCAATGCCAGGGCGCCTTGCGTCACCAGAGGTCCTCCAACTACGCGCCGCAAACTTGCCCGATGAACGGACTACGGCGTAATTCCAGACTATCAGAGTGCCAGGGCTCAGGGCTCAGGGCTGAGGGTCCAGGGCTCAGGGAGGCAGGTTCAGTTGTTCGTTGCCAGTCCCCAGTTGTCGGTTGACGTGTTGCCTGGACTTGAACCCCGCGCTCTTTGGCCCTATCTTGAGCGAGGCCGAAGGGGCCGGCACTCCTGGACCCTGGACCCTGAGCACCCGGCTGACAATTGGGCCTGAGAAGCCGTCTAATAGTGGATGATGAAGCTCCGTTTTTCCTTTTTGTTCTGGACCGCGATGGCAATGCTGTTGTTGAGCGCGGGCTACGTCTGCGCGCAGACGACGCCTTCGGCGGATGCTCCGCCGCCGGTGTCGGAGTTTCCTGATACGACGCAGCAGAACGCGAAGCCGGAGACGACGTTCAAAATCAACTCCAGCCTGGTGAGCCTGTTCTTTACCGCGCGCGACAAGCACAACGGGCTCATTCCCACGCTGAGCCGGAGCGATTGCAGCGTTTTCGAGGACAAGCAGCCGCAGACCATCAAGG
>JBOGMA010000477.1:0-8371 GCA_050746465.1 Acidobacteriaceae bacterium | reverse complement strand
CTTATTGCTTGCGAGTTCGATCTGATTTTGATAGTTATACGCACTTATCACGGAGCAAGGCGCTGGTGAGGTCGACTATTCTTCGAATTTTCATTTTGCTTGCCATCTTGTGTTTTGGGGCTTTCGCGCACCCGCAAGCAAATTCATTGCCGGCGCTCCCGACGCTACCCGCCTTTCCTCTCCAACATCAACCGGAAACGCTCTCCATCACGCGGCGCGCCATTCCCTCGCATCCTTTCTCGGTGGTTGGCCCTCGTGGCGCTGTGCTGGGACAACAAAACGGGTCGTATGAAGTCTGGCTCTTTCCCTGGAAGATCCTTAATCGTGTGCGCTTGCAGGTAAAAATGGAGAACTATGACGTTCCCATCAATGTGAATGCGCATGCCGCTTCCATTACGGTATGGCCTGACGCGACGACCATTACTTTTTCCCACGCTAACTTCACCATTCGCGAAACTATCTTTGTGCCCAAGCATGTTCCTGACGGGGCGGGCGCGCTGATTTTTTACCAGATACAAGCTGTCCGTCCTATGACTCTGACTGTGAGCCTTAATCCGGTGATGCAGCGGATGTGGCCCGCGGAGTCTCCCGACAGGCCATCATCGGAATGGGTAAAAACCAGCGGCGGAAGCGGCTTCTATATCCTTCACCTCAATTTCCCCGAGCATGCCGCCGCCATTGCGATGCCCACTGCCCAGCCCGGCATTCAGGTTCCCTATCAGGAGCGCGGACTGGAATATCCTCTTCAATTTGTTTTGCATTTCGACCCCAAGCACGACGCGGATACTTATTTCCCTTTATTGATAACAATGGGAAATACCACTGCCACTTCAAACAAAGCCGCGCTGGCCAAACAACTAGCTGAACTTGACCAGGACTTTCGCTCGTTATATGAGGGCAATCGCCAATACTATGACAACTTCAGCAAATCCAGCCTGGACATAGATACACCTGATGACAAATTGAACCGCGCCTTCCGATGGGCAGAGATATCCATCGATCAACTGCGCGTGCAGACTACTCCCGCGCATGATGAAGAAGCGCTCACAGCAGGATTCGTAGGCTCAGGCGATACAGCTCGCCCCGGGTTCGGATGGTTCTTTGGTCGTGACGCGCTGTGGTCACTGTACGCGGTGGACAGCTACGGCGGCTTCCAAACGGCGCGGCAGGAATTTGAATTTCTAATTCGCCGAGAGAGCCCTGAAGGCAAGGTTCCGCACGAATGGTCGCAGACCGCAAACCTCGTGGATTGGAAGGCGCTACCGTACGAGTACGCCTCCGCCGACGCCACGCCGCTGCTACTGATGGCGGCTGACGATTACCTGCGCATCAGCGGAGATACAGCGTTTATCGCCGCGCACTGGGATGGTTTTGCGAAGGCGTGGAATTTTGAGCGAACGCACGACAGCGACGGCGACGGAATTTATGACAACTCTCAGGGCTCGGGATGGGTGGAGTCGTGGGTCCCGAAAATGCCCCATCAGGAGATATACCTCGCCGCGCTCGACGAGCAGGCCAGCATCGCCTTCGCCAATCTTGCAAAGTCCACCGGCCACTCTGATCTGCAGATGGCCGCCGAGCAGCGCGCCGCCCGCATTCGTGCCCAGGTCGAAAAAGAGTATTACCTGCCGAAGAAGAAGTTCTACGCCTTCAGTTGGAATGGTCCTGGCCAGATCGACCAGACACCTACGATCCTTCCGGCCGTCGCGTGGTGGGATGGGACCTACTCACTCCAACACAACCAGGAAATGGCGCAGCGCTGGGCCTCGCCGAAGTTTTCAACGGATTGGGGCACGCGCATCGTGGGGGATGACGTGAGCTTTTACGACCCTATCAGCTATCACCAGGGTTCCGTGTGGCCGCTGTTCACCGGATGGGTCTCAGTTGCCGAATACCGCACCGGGCATCCTCTAGCGGGGTGGATTCACCTGGAACAAAACGCCAATCTCACGTGGGCGCAGGACCTGGGAAATGCCACGGAGCTTCTCTCAGGAAAATTCTTCCAGCCACTCGGCCGCAGCACCGCGCATCAGCTATGGTCCTCTGCGATGATCGTTTCTCCTGTTGTTCGAGGGCTCTTTGGGCTGGAGTGGAACGCGGCGCAACACGAGTTGAGTGTCACGCCTTCCCTTCCCGCCCAGTGGAACTATGCGCGACTGACAAAGATTCCGTTTGGAGATAAGAGCCTCGACCTCTCCCTCCAGCGCGAAGACGGCTCACTGGTTGTGCGCGCCGGGGGCGGTGCGCCTTCCGCGGTGCGTCTGCGTTCGCGTATTGCCGGAGCGCAGCATACGCGAGAAGGCCTGCGGATTCCGTTGCCCGCCGTGGAGGCAGGAGTGGAAGAGACCCTGCCGCAACCCGGCTCCGTCACTTCACAAATGAAGGTTCTGAATGAGGCTTCCGACGCCCACTCGCTCACCATTCATCTCGCCGCGTCGGGCGGAAGTACGCAGACAATCTATCTGCGCATTAACAGCCCGCGAATCCTGGCGCATCGCGACCGCCTGACTGCTTCGGGCGTGGAGCTTCCCACTCCCATGAAACCTTTGCAGAAGCTGAAGGTAGCTTTCGCCGCCAGCTCTTCAAATACCAACGGGTATGTTATGAAAGAGATCAGCTTTCATTGGTAGATTTGCCGCGGAATAGCGGATTACTTTGGCTGAGTAGTGCCCAATAGGTTTTGCAACTCAAGATAGACGCCGTTGGTCCATCCAAATCCTATCTGGTTGCCGGTGTAGCCGGAGGTTACCTCCACTCGCGATGATCCTGTAACTACGTTGTACTTTTCGCGGATGGTGTGGTCTCGGTGGTAGTTCTTCTGGACGGTGCGGCTGAATTCGCGTGCAAGCCTCCGCGCGTCGGCGTCATCACCCTGCTTATGTAATCCATCGATTGCGATCCAGTTCACCGGAGCCCATCCGAATGGCAGGTCCCACTGTGCGCCGGAGTTATAGGTGCTCATCGCCAGGCCGCCTGGATGCTCAAAGAGGGTCAGGTTCTTCTCCACAGCGGCAGCTTGGGCGGCGCTGGCTGCGCCGGCCCAAAGCGGGTAGAAGGTGGTCGCATACAGATAGGTTGAAGGCTGATGAGTTAGGAAGTCATAATCCATGTACAAGCCGTACTGGGGGTTCCAAAGATATTCGTCCATAGCATGGTGGCGCTTTTCGGCTTCCTGCTTCCACTGAGCCGCCTCAGACGTTTTGTGAAGCAGCGTAGCTTCATGAGCCAGGTCCATTTCGTACTTATAGAGCAGACTATTGAGATCGACTCCGGCAAAGTCCTGCGTTGTTCCGCTGAAGGGGCCGAAGCGGAAGCTGGTATCAAAGCCGGATTCACGCATGGAGCGGTCGCCCTTGTAGAAATCTCGCGTGAGCCAGTGACCATCGACATGCGCGTGTGCGCAGACGACGGAGATCTTCACGTTGCAACTTAGCGAGGAGATTTTGGGCATATCCACCTGCGTGGGGTGGTCGGGAAGCGCGACGAGGTATCCGGGATCGCGTTTGGGATGGGCGAGCAGCCAGCGAATGACGTTGGGGTAATAGGTGCTGTCGTCGGCCATTTCCGGGACGGGGCCTTCGCCTGCGTCGAAGTAGCGGGCCAGGCCGGTGTCTCCGGCGCGATGGATGGGGCTGGTCCAAAGGCTGTGGTCGCGGCGCTCGTAGGAGTAGGCTCGCTGGAGCCATGACTGGAGTTGCTGCTTCTGTTCCGGAGTGGTGGCGCGCGCGGCCTCCGCGTCGTAGACGGCCAGCACCATGGAACTGAGGAAGGGCGGCTGGGAGCGGGTGAAGTAGTAGGTTCGGTTGGCGTTGAGGACTCCGCCGTAATGCTCAATTTCGAAGAAAAAGTTTTCGACGATGCCGCGCGCGAGGTTGATGCGGCCGTCGCGCAAAAGTCCAAGCAGGATGAAGTAGCTGTCCCAGCCGTACATCTCGTTGAAGCGGCCTCCGGGGACGACGTACTTGTTAGGCAGGTAGAGCAGGCCGGGCGTGGGGATTTCTCCGCGCCTGATCTGGCCCATGTGCTGGATGCGGACGGGAAGGCGCTCTATATCGACTCCGCACTTTGCGTGCAGTGCGGCTACGTCTTTGGGCATGGGCAGGTCTTTGGGGAGATAAAGCACCGGAGCGGCTTTTACCTTGGGATCGACGAGGGAATGGCAGTCGGACATCGAGCGGGTGAGCGAGTTCCAGGCGTTGTTTATGTAAACGTCGATGGGCTGGAGAGTGGCTTGCGTCGTCGTCGGCTTCGCTGGAGTAGCGGTCTGCGCCCACGTTGCGCAGCCGGTCAGGACGGTGCAGCACAAGAGCAGGGTCCGGAAGCGAATCATTGCGCCGGCTCCTCGAACAGTTCCGGTTGGGTGGTTTCGGGGAGCTCTCCGGGCTCGCGGAAATTGCTGAGGCCCACGCCGACCAGGCGAAAGCGCTGCTGCGGCTTGCGCTCGACGCGGTTGCGGAGACCGAGCGCGATGGCGGTCATAGCCTCGCAGGTTGCGGGCGGTGCGGGCGGGGTTTGGCTGCGGGTTAGAATCTGGAACTCCTTTGTTTTCAGCTTCAGGACTATTGTTCTTGGGATGCGCGATTCGCGTCGCGAGGCTGACCAAACACGTTCGGCCAAAACGCGGATCAGCGGCTCGATGTCCTCAAGTGGCAGGTCCTGCTCCAGCGTGTCTTCGGCGGAGATGGACTTGGTGGGACGGTCGGAGACGACGGGGCTTTCATCGATTCCGTTGGCTAACTCGTGCAGCCGCTGCCCGTAGTGGCCGAATCGGTCTTCCAGAATGGAGGCTTCGACCGCCCGCAAGTCGCCCACGGTTTTGATGCCCACCTCGGCCAGCCGTCTTTCGGTAACTTTGCCGACGCCGGGGATGCGGCCGACCGGGAGCGGGGTGAGAAATGCCAGGACCTCGTCGGGCTGGATGACGAACAGACCGTCGGGTTTTTTCCAGTCAGAGGCGATTTTGGCGAGGAACTTGTTGGGCGCGACTCCGGCGGAGGCGGTGAGGTGTAGCTCCTCGCGAATCTGGCTGCGGATGGCCTTTGCCACCCGGGTTGCGGTGGGCAGGCCGGTCTTGTTCTCCGTCACGTCGAGGTAGGCTTCGTCGAGCGACAGGGGCTCGATGCGGTTGGTGTGCTGCTTGAAAACCTCTCGCACCTGCCGCGAAACGGTCCGATAACGGGTGAAATCCGGCGGGACGAAAACTGCCTGTGGGCAGAGGCGCTCGGCGGTGAGGGCGGGCATGGCGGAGCGAACGCCGAATTTCCGCGCCTCATAAGACGCGGCGCAGACCACGGAGCGGTTGCCCCGCCAGGCGACAACCACCGGGCGGCCTCTCAGGCCAGGGTCGTCGCGCTGCTCGACCGAGGCGTAGAAGGCATCCATATCGACGTGGACTATTTTGCGTGCGTCCATTCCGGAACCTGGAAACATCCTATTCCGGATCGATTCATCTGGGCTGCGGGTAACAAGAAGGTTCTGTTTCCGGCGCGGATGTGCGAGGATGTTCTGTTGGCATGAATCCCGCGATCCCCCTCTCGCTGATTACCGCGAACCCCTGGCCTCCGGTGGTGGCGCTTTTGATTTGCGCGCTGCTGTTTGGGCTGGCTCCCCTGGCGCTGGCGAAGCTGTGGGCGGTGAAGTTCTCTCCCGCCAAGCCCGGCGCTGAAAAGAATGCCATTTACGAGTGCGGGCTGGAGTCCAAGGGCGATGCCTGGATGCAGTTTCAGGCGTCTTACTATATATATGCCATTATTTTCCTCATCTTCGATGTGGAAGCGGTCTTCCTTCTGCCCTTCGCAGTCGCATATACGGGCCTTTCGGTTGGCGCTGCAATCGCCATGCTGGTCTTTCTGCTGCTCCTCGTCGAAGGGCTGGTATGGGCCTGCAAGAAAGGCGTGCTGACATGGAGTTGAAACAGGCGCAACCGAGCGGCGAGGCGGGGCAAGATCTGCAGGGCCTGAAAACGGAACTAGCCCGGCACGGCGTGATCACCACGACCTTTGAGGAACTGTACAACTGGGGCCGGAAGAACTCCGTTTGGCCGCTGACGTTTGGGCTGGCCTGCTGCGCGATTGAGATGATTGCCACGACCATGGCGCGGTATGACCTGGCGCGGTTTGGGGCTGAGGTATTCCGGGCGTCGCCTCGACAGGCGGACCTTATTATTGTGTCCGGTACGGTGACCAAAAAGATGGCTCCGCAGGTGGTGCGACTCTATAACCAGATGCCGGAGCCGAAGTACGTCATCGCCATGGGCGCCTGCGCGATTTCCGGGGGGCCGTTCCGCGACGGCTACAACGTGCTGAAGGGGATCGACCGCTATATTCCGGTGGATGTGCATATTCCGGGGTGCCCTCCTCGTCCGGAGGCGCTGATTGACGCCTTTATGACACTGCAGAAGAAAATCGCGGCGCAGCAGCTTACCGGTGAAGCTCGCGCGCGGCATCTGGATCCCGATGCGCCGAGCGAGTTTCCGGTTCCCGAGTTCGGCGAGCATGGGCTGGAGCCGAGCGTGAACGCCGAAGTGTGGAACCCGCTGAAGGTGATTCAGGAATGAAGTCCCGGACGATCAGCGCGGAGCAGGTAAAGGAAGCCATTGAGGCGGCGGTGCCTGGGTGTCGGGTTGCCGTGCTGCCGAATGGGAGCCCTTCGGGGCAGAATTCGCTGATTATTGGCCCCGAACGCGCGGTGGAGGTCGGCACGTTTCTGCGCGATGATGCGGCGTTGCGGCTGGACTTCTGCTCGGATGTTGCAGGCGTGGACTGGCTGGACAAAGAAGTCAGCGAAAAGGTGAAGGTGAAGAAGCTGGTGGAAGGAGCCGAGACAGAGGTCGAGGAGGTTCGGAAGACCAAGGTTCCGGGGTATCTGGAGGCGGTTTACCACCTTTACTCGATGGAGAAGAAGCATGGGCCGGTCATTTTGCGGATGCGCACCGGTGACCGCTCGGATGATGTTCATCTGCCGTCGCTGACGCCGGTGTGGCGCAGCGCGGAATTCCAGGAGCGGGAGATTTTTGACCTGTACGGGGTCGTGTTTGACGGGCATCCGGATCTTCGGCGGTTGTTGATGTGGGATGAGTTTAAGGACCACCCCATGCGCAAGGACTATATCCCACCGCCGGATGAGGACGAACCGGTGCTGGCGGGCAGCGCGGAAAGGAGCGGCGAGTGAGTCCAACTGTAGACGAGTTGAGCCGCGAGGCGCCGGAGATCGAAGAGACGCAGATCGCTGTGCCGCAGGAGGCGCCGACGATCGCTGCCGCCGACGAAGGGCAGTTCCTCGAAGTCGCGATGGGGCCGCATCATCCTTCAACGCACGGCGTCTTCCGCATGAATGTGAAGCTTGAGGGCGAGAAGGTCGTCCGGCTGAAGCCCGTGTTTGGCTATCTCCACCGCAACCACGAAAAGATTGCCGAGAACGCCGCATATCTGGCCGCTATTCCCTATACGGACCGGCTGGACTACCTCAATTCAATGACCAACAACTGGGCCTACGTGCTCACGGTCGAAAAGCTGGCAGGCATCGCGGTTCCGGAGCGGGCTGAGTACATTCGGGTGATTGTGGCCGAGCTTACGCGGCTGCAGAACCATGCCGCGCTGGTCGGGTTCCTGATGCAGGACATGGGCATGAGCGGGACTCCGCTGATGTACGCCTTCCGCGAGCGGGAAAAGATTCTGGACCTGTTCGAGTCGCTCAGCGGAGCCCGCATGATGTGCAACTACATGCGCTTCGGCGGTGTGCGGGTAGACACGTCCGCGGCATGGCTCGACGAGGTGCGCGCGCTGATGGGCGAGTTTCCGCGCTTCCTCGACGAATTTGAATCGCTGCTGATGGAGAACGAAATCATTATTGGTCGTGCGCAGGGTGTTGGAGTGCTGCCCAGCGAGCTGGCCGTAAGTGCGGGCATTACCGGCCCCATGCTGCGTGCCAGCGGCGTGAACTACGACATTCGGAAAGTGGACGGGTATGGAGTCTACGACCGCTTCTCGTTCCGGGTTCCGCTGGGCGACCATGGCGACGTGTATGACCGCTACATGATGCGGGTGCTGGAGATGCGGGAGTCGGTGAAGATTCTGGAGCAGGCGGTGAGGGACATTCCGGGCGGGCCGTTCATCGACCCCAAGGCGCGGCTGCGCGGGCTGCGGCCCAAGGCGGGCGAGGCGTATGGACGCATTGAGTCGCCGAAGGGCGAGCTAGGCTTCTTCCTCATCAACGACGGAACTCCCAATCCATACCGGTACCGGGTGCGGCCGCCCAGCCTGATCAACCTGACGGTGCTGGAGGACATGTGCCTGGGCCGGAACGTGGCCGATATTGTTGTGATTCTGGGCAGCGTGGACATTGTTCTGGGAGAGGTGGACCGCTAGAAGCG
>JBOGMA010000476.1:0-2502 GCA_050746465.1 Acidobacteriaceae bacterium | reverse complement strand
GGTGTGCTCGATGCGTTCGCCTTTCATCTTGGCCGCGGCAAGTTTCCGTAATTCAGGATACAGAACTTCCACCAACTGGTTGGCGGCCTCTTTGTCCCCGTTACGGAACTGCTCCATAAGCTTAGCCACCGTGTCCGGCAGGGGCACGCTGCACATAGAGGTGCTGCGATTTTATCATTCGCTTCACCAGGGATTGCAGAATTCACCCGTCCACTCTCGCTTTAAGGTGTGAGCCTGCTTCTTCGAAAGGACTTCCCATGAAAGCCCCAGCTTTGCGTGTATCTCGTTTCGCGCGCTCCGCAATCTTGAAACCCTTGGCCATTCTGATGGCTGTCCTGCTCGTGCCGACGCTCTCTTGGTTCGAGGGCATGGCCGGCATGCCGTTAGGCTCCTCGGCGCGGAGTTTCCAGGCATCGGCGCAGGTGGTGATTAGCGGTTGCAATTCGCCGCGCGGCAACAAAATTATTCAGAAGGTCTGTGTAGACGGCAATCCTTATAACGTAAACGGCGATCTGGATCAGTTGGAATCCGACGCGGTGAATCTCTATCTGAAGCAGCACAACTTACCGGCCAGCGACACCGGCCTGATCTACAGCGAAGGACGCGAAGACCTGCGCAATCAGATTCGCGGCGAGATGATGAATATCCTGACCGGCATTATCGCCAAGCCGGCGAGCCAGAGGACGGCGCACGAACAGATGCTTTACAACTGGCTGCAGGCTCTGGTCCAGCAGGACGAAATCGCCGAATACGGCTCGGCTTTGGCCGAATATCAGAAATGGCAGAACAATCCCTGCAACTATACGCTCGATCCCACCATTGCCGCCCAATACGGATTGAGTTATAACGGTCCGGCAATGTGCGAACCGCAATCCGCCATCGCCGCCGGGCCGCCCTGGGTACCCGCAGCCAGCTACTTTACCGCAGTCGGGCTGGAGAGATCGTATGGGCAAGCAGCGCAAACCACCCCCAACTTTGCTTCCATGGTCGCGAACACCGAGATCGACGCCGGCACCGTGTGGGGAACCGCGGTAGGCGTCGGCGCAGCCCTTGGCGCCTTGTCCGGCCTGGGAGTGGCGGCGACCTTTACCCAGCTTTTTCCCTTTGCCGCGGCTGCCGCTGCCCCTGAAATTGCTCTCGGCCTTGCCGAAGCTGGTCTCTGGGCTACATCGGGGGGCATACTTGCCGGTCTCGGAGCAGGCAACATCGTTTTCCTCAACGTGGTTGTCGGCGTGGTGGCGGCTATGCAGCTTGCTAGTAACCAGCAGCAGCTCAATCAGTTAAACAACCTGCAAACTCTGCTCACGCAGGCTCAAAATACGCTGCCCGATCTGAACTCGTTTGTGAACGATACGACCGGCCTCGGCATGCTGAAGCTGACCGAAGCGTTCGACTCGCAGACGCTGCCGGATGTGCCCAGCACCGCGCCCCTGCCCGCGCATAATCCGGACGATCCCGTTTTCCTGATTACTCCCGCGGGCGGCAGCGCCACGGTCGAAAACTCGTTTTCCTATACCGACTGGAACGGAATCTCCTGGAAAGCGGAGACCTCGGGAGGCTGGTTCGATTTGACCTGTCTGGGCGATTCCTCGGGGAAAAACTGCACGCAGACCGACGCATTTAATGCCTCGTTTCAATATGTGGATTGGTCCGGCGCCCAGCGCACCGCGTGGCTTTACGGTTCCGATACCTTCGCGGTCACCAAGAACAAGCCGGCCTCGACCGATACCACCTGTTCCAACGTCACCGCCGCAACCGATTTGAGCACCTGCTCCTCGTATGTGGCCAACCTGATCGAATACACCTACCAGGGCGCGGATTACACTCTGCAGTTGACGAACCTGCCGGTTTTCAGCGGCCCAACAACCTTCTTTTTTTACTGGGGCGGACCTCGGCAAGATGCCATGGTCACGGCGGGTGGTACGCCGGCTCCTACGATCTCGCTGGCGAGCGGATCGTCGCTGCCAGCGGGCGTGTACTTTAACGGAGGCAACGGGAGTGCGCAGTTCCAGTTCTTGGGATTCGACAGCGGCACGAGGGGCACCTATCAGGTCACGCTCCAGGCGAAGAATGCCAACGGCATAGCCACGCAGACGTTCACCATCGTCATTGCTGCACAATTGCAGATCACGTCTCCCGGTTCCGCAACGTTTGCCTATGGGCTGCCGGCCTCGTTCCTGGTGACTACGACGGGAGCCGTGACGGGCTTATCCATTAGCCCCGGTATTCTGTTCCCTGGGCTGACCTTTCACGACAACGACAACGGAACCGCAACCATCAGCGGCACGCCCACTGCGGCCGGGAAGCTTCCAACAATTTGTAGTGTCATTAATGGACAACCCTGTCCAACCCTGGGCATTACGGCCACAGATCCCTTCGGTTCCGTGACGCAGCCGTTCTCGATCACTGTCAACCCGCCCCCTCAGCCTCAATTTACGGTACCTGGCGCCACATTCGTCGCGGGAGAGGCCAACTCATTTACAGTGACGACGACACCGACTA
>JBOGMA010000475.1:0-6561 GCA_050746465.1 Acidobacteriaceae bacterium | reverse complement strand
CATGAAGACGGAGCAGATTCGGCAGGTGGAGCAGCAGTTTTTGCGCAAGCGGCTGTTGGAAAAGTACGCGCTGCCGCGGTTGAGCCTGTTCTACATGAGCCAGCAATGAAGCTGCGAATTGAGAAGCAGATTTATGGAGGCGCGGGGCTGGCTCGCGACACGGGCAAAGCGATCTTTGTTCCGTACACGCTCGCGGGCGAGGTGGTGGAGGCACGGATTGCTGAAGACCACGGCAGCTATGCGGATGCTGTGGTGGAGCGAGTTCTGGAGAGCTCGGCGGAGCGGGCGCAGCCGCCGTGCAGGTATTTTGGCGAGTGCGGCGGGTGTCATTACCAGCATGCGAACGACCAGGCGCAGGTTGCGATCAAAGCTGGGATTCTGCGGGAGACGCTGGAGCGCGCGCGGGTGGGGGAGGTTCCGGAAATTGCGCCACTTTCTGGTGAGCCGCTGGGATATCGCAATCGGATTCGGCTGCATGTTTATCGTGCGACGTCGAGTCTCTGTTATAAGAAGCGGGCGTCGCATGAGAATCTTGCGGTGGACGTTTGCCCGATCGCTGCGCCGGTGCTGGAGCGTGCGCTGGGGGCGATGCAGGCCGCCGCGCAGCAGTGGGACTTGGGCCGCCACTTTACGGAAGTTGAGTTGTTTGCGAATGGCGCGCAGGATTCGATTCTGCTGGCGCTGTGGGTTGCGGATGCGGCGAAGGCTGCTGAAGGAAAAATGGATTCGCTGTGGCCGCAGTTGCGAGCGGCGGTTCCGGAGTTGGTTGGGGCGGGACTTTTTGCGACAGATCGCGGAAGGCGGCAGAGCAACCTGGTCCGGCAATGGGGCGAGCCTTCGCTGAACTACGGCGTTGCGGGGCGCACGTATCGGGTGAGCCTGGGATCGTTTTTCCAGGTGAATCGATTTCTGCTGGATGAACTGGTGGAGTTGGTCACGAAGGAGCGCTCGGGCGAAGTGGCATGGGACCTCTATGCAGGCGTGGGGCTGTTTTCTGCGGCGCTTGCGGAGCGGTTTGAGCGGGTGGTTGCGGTGGAGTCGGCTGCGGGGTCGTTGCGTGATTTGCGGCAGAACCTTCGCGGCGGCGAGCATCGGGCAGCGGCGATGGGGACACTGGATTTTCTGCGGCGTGCGGGCAAGGAAGCACCGCCGCAATTTGCGATTGTTGATCCGCCGCGCGCGGGGCTGGGCAAGGAAGTGTCGGCGCGGCTGGCGGCGGCTCGTCCGGCACACATTACTTACGTTTCCTGCGATCCGGCAACTTTGTCGCGAGATTTGAAATCGCTGCTAGACTCCGGCTATCACCTCAGAGCTTTGCACATGGTTGATCTGTTTCCGCAGACGTTTCATCTTGAATCGGTCGCCATGCTTTCGCTCGAATAGCTGTGCGGGCGCTGCGGTGAGCGGCGCTTATGGTCACGGCTACGATTCAGGTCTCAGCTTCTCCAACAACGAGGCAATCGCGCGTTCGGTGGTCGCGATCGTTGCGCCTGTTTGCTGCGCCTTCGCTGGTTGCCGCTGTGTGTTTTGCTGCGGGAATCCTTATTTCGCGGCTGGAGTGGTTTGAGCCGGGGCTGTTTTTTGTTGCGCTGACGCTGGCTTTTGCGACTGCGGCTTTCGCGGTGAGGAAGACTCCGCGACTGGCCTGGGTCACGACGGCGCTGGTTTATGTCCTGCTGGGAGTTTTCTGCGCTGAGGTAGCGCCGGCGGTGAATCCGCAGCAGCGACTCGCACTGCTCGCTAACAATTCAGAGCGGACTGTTGCAGGTGAAATAGTGCGGCTTGGGCCGGTGCGCACGATGGAATCCACTGCACCGTTTTCCTTCCGGGAGCGAGCGGAGCGCAGCCAGCAGATGGATGTTCGGCTGCCGGGACTGGGCACGGCGCGGATCGAGCTGTATGCGCCGCTTGATCAGCGATTTCCGGATTTGGCTTGCGACGACGAAGTGCGGGTGACCACCTCTCTGCATAAGGCTGAACGATTTCTTGATCCCGGTGTGTGGGATGCGGGCGAGTATCTGCTGCAGCAGGGCGTGGGCGCGCTGGGCAGTACCAAGCCGCAGCGTCTGACGGTGCTGGCGGCGGGCAAACGGCACGATTTCCGGTGCTGGCTGCATTCGTTGCAGGAGGCGGCCAGCACTCGGCTGATGGACTTTGCGGGGAATCCGAATAACGGGCGGCTGCCGACGTTTCTGCGCATAGACCACGAAGACGCGACGATGCTGGCGGCGATGCTGACGGGGGACCGCACCTGGCTTGAGCATCGCGTGCGGGTGGGGTTTGAGCGGACCGGATCGTTTCACCTGCTGGTCGTTTCGGGGCTGCATCTGGCGATTTTTTCCGGGCTGATTTTCTGGATTTCGAAGCGGCTGCGGATGTCGCGGTTCTGGGCCACGCTTGTGACCATTGGGTCGTCATTCGGTTATGCGCTGTTTACAGGATTTGGACATCCGGTACAGCGGTCGTTCTGGATGGTCACGCTGTATCTGGTTGGGCGGCTGCTTTGGCGGGACCGCTCGGCGCTGAATGCGATTGGGTTTGCCGCGCTGGTGATGCTGGTTGCGAGCCCGCAGTCACTGTTTGACTCCGGCTTGCAGATGACGCTGCTTTCCGTGCTGGCGATTGCCGGAGTAGCAGCGCCGTTGGCGGAGCGGAGTTTCGCTCCGTATCTGCGGGCAATGCACGATCTTCGGCAGTGGCGTGCGGACGTAGCCTTTCCCCCGCGGGCGGCACAATTCCGCGTAAGTTTGCGGATGGCGGCGCGATATCTGCGTCCGCTGGCGGGGCATGTGATTGCGTGGAAGGCATTCCCGGCAGGCGTGAAACTGATGCTGCGCGTGGCGGAGTTGCTGGCTGTTTCGGTTGCGATTGAGATTTTCATGATGCTGCCGATGGCGGCTTATTTCCATCGCATCACGCTGTTTGCGCTGCCGGTGAATGTGCTGATTGTGCCGTTCCTCGGCGTTCTGCTTCCCTGTGCGCTACTTACGTTTGTTGTGCTGTTAATTGCGCCGCCGTTCGCATTTGTTCCGGGAGCGGCTACGGCTGCGATTCTGCATTCTGTTACGCATGTGATTCGCGCATTTGCCGCGTTGCGCGGTGGAGATATGCGTGTGCCGATGCCGTCTGCGATGACGGTGCTGCTGTGGATGGCGCTGATTATCGCGGCGATGCTGGCGATTCGCGCGCGGCGGTGGGGTATTCCGCTGGCGACGGCGGCGCTCGCGCTGGCTGCCGCGGTACTGGTGATGCCGCATGCTATCCAGCGACATGCGGGTGAGTTGGAGATTACGGCGATTGATGTGGGCCAGGGCGATTCGCTGCTGATTGTGACGCCGGATGGGAAAACTCTGCTGGTGGATGCGGGAGGGCTGGTGGGGCAGTCGCCGGAGTCGAATTTCAACATTGGCGAAGATGTGGTTTCGCCGGTGCTATGGTCGCGCGGCATCCGCAGGCTGGATGCGGTGGCGCTGACGCACGCGCATGAGGACCACATTGGCGGAATGCCCGCGGTGTTTGCGAATTTCCGTCCGCGCCAGCTTTGGCTGGGGCCGGAGCCGGATGTTCCGGTGTACGAAAATCTGCTGCACAACGCGGCGGCGGCGGGTACGCAGGTTCGCAGATTTGTTGCCGGGGATCGCTTCACTTTTGACGGCGTTTCCATTCGCGTGCTCTCGCCAGCGCCTGACTATAAGCCGCGCAAGACTCCCACCAATGATGACTCGCTGGTGCTGCAGCTGACTTATGGCAAGACCTCGGCGCTCTTGGAAGGCGATGCGGAAGCGCCGAGCGAAGAGCGCATGGTGGCGGAAGGCCACCTGCATTCAGACGTGCTGAAGGTTGGGCACCACGGCAGCATCACCTCGACTACTCCTGCGTTTCTAGCCGCCGTGTCGCCGGAGTTCTCCGCTATTTCTGTGGGGCGGCGCAATTTCTATGGGCATCCTCGGCATGAGGTGCTGGAGAGGTTGCAGGGGGCGCGGGTGCGGACTTACCTGACGGACATGGACGGCATGTCGAGTTTTTATCTCGACGGGAAGCGTGTTACGGCCGCGGCTTGGCCGGATTCCGCGCGGTGAGCCGCTCCAGCGTTGATGTATCCGCAGAAGGAAAGTACAGGTCCCTCCACTTCGGTCGGGATGACAAGATTTGAGTTAGTGCAGGAAAGCGTGATGCTCCATGGCTACTTTGCTTCGATGGAGGTGAGTTTGAAAGTGATGGTTCCCCAGAAGAGGTGGGCGCGCATCTGCACCGGGATGTGGCGGCTGTCGTCGGTGTACCAGATCCAGATGTTGCCGCGATTTTTGACTACGCCGGCGGCGGCAGTGGGCTCGACGCGAATGGTCTGGAAGGTTCCGGCGGGCGTTTTGATTTCGTCGCGGCCTTCAACTTTCATGGTGACGGCGACGGTGCGGGTGGCGTCGGCAAGCGGAAACTCGACGCTGTTACCCACGGTCAATGGCTGCGAGGCGGCGTAAAAGATGGCGGAGAGCGAATCCGTTACGCAGGAAGGAATGGTCACGTCCTTTTGCTTGTCGATTTTGGAAACCAGATTTTTCTCAGTAACGACGGCCTTGTTCTGCGCATAGTCGAAGGTCATGGCGCTGTTCACCCTGCGGCGGCCTTCGATTAACTGCTTCGCGAAGCTTTGCGAGCATCCGGTAGAACGATGGAATGAAGATTGAAATCGGTCGCTAACGCGGAAGAGCAGGTTGACGGCCCCGACGGTGTCCGCAGTGACGGACACGTGCTCCAGGTCACCGATGGCTTCCTGATGAAAGGAGACGACACCTGCTGGAAAAACGCGCCAGTCCACCGCGTAGTTGAGGGTCTGTTTTGCAGGAAAGCTAAAGCTGGGTTGAGGCGCGCGCAGAGGCGGGACCGACGGCGGGGTTGCCGCATGGAGGACGGCCGCAGTTAGCACGCAGGCCAGAATAGGAAAAAACCTGAAACGAAAAATCAAAACTGGATTACTCACCTGCGTGGAAATTTAAAACCTGCGGTGCCAGAGGCACAACTTTAAAATGAGCGCGGCATAAATGGCCGTCGCGCCTATCAGTGCATTGTACTCGCGATGTTTTTGGTAAAGCGCGGCGGAAAATCCGCCATCCGTGCTGGAACTTGAGATCGCAGGTCGCAGACGCGGGAGCAGGCGCGGCACCTGAGCGGCGTATGCATCGTAGCCTGCGAACCTGGAGCGAAGAAAGGCTTCCTCAGAGCGAATGACGGGAATGTAAATGATGGCGAAGAGCACGGCGAGGGCGACGGCGATCCAGACGCTGCGCGCGGCGAGGGCGAATCCGAAGGCGATGAGCATGGAGCCGAGATAGAGCGGGTTGCGAGTGAAGGCGTAGGGGCCGGTCATGGTGACTTCGGCGTTCTTCTTCACGTATCCGGATGCATAGGCGCGCAGCCAGAGGCCGGGGATAACGAGCACCAGGCTGAGGGCAAGAAATTCGGCTGAAGGCCGCGCCACCCAGAGGAAGAATGCCGCAAAGATAAAACCGAGCGGCACGCGGATGCGCTTGGCGATTTTGCTCCATGCTCCGGGCATCAGCTTCCCTGCTCCTCTCGCAGAAGATCCATCGCGGCGCAGAGGACAGCGTCGGGCGTGATGGTGAGCAGGCCGGCCTCGGGCTCGGATTTGCGGGTATGGTCGCGTTTGCTCTCGGGGTGGCGCAGCACGCGGAAGCGCCCGCCGAATGGGCCGTTGCGCGCGGGGTCCGTGGGTCCGAAGATTCCGACGACTGGCCTGCCGAGGGCTGAGGCCAGATGCAGCGGGCCTGTGTCTCCGCCGATGACCAACGCGGCGCGGCGGGTGATGGAGATCAATTCCGAAATGGTGGGGCGGAGCGCGGTTGCGGCTCCTTCGCTACGGGTGGCGATTTCGTTGGCAAGATTTTCTTCGCCGGGGCCGGTGTTTACCAGCACGTTGTAGCCCGCATCGCGCAGGCGCATGGCGACGACGGCGTAGCGATCGGTGGGCCAGCGCTTGGCTCCCCAGCCGGCTCCGGGGTTGAGCAGGACGAAGGGTGTGGGGAGGGTTTCGGCTTTGCGTTCTGCTTCGGGGTCGATGGGCAGCGGCGGAAGGGTGATGGGAAGCATCTCTCCGGCAACGGCGTTCAGTACTTCTGTTGCCTGCTCGATGACGTGAACGCCGCGGGTTGGGATTCGTTCACTGAAGAAGCAACGGGCTGCCCGTTCGCGGGGAGCGTCCTCGCCGATGAGTCGCCGGGCGCGCGCCCATTTTGCGATGACGGCGGAACGCACGGAGCCCTGGAGGTCCACGCTGACATCGTATTTCTCGGCGCGCAGATCGCGGCGGACGTAGCGGATTTCCCGCAATGTCTTTGGCGATACGGGTGAACGGGCCCACTGGCGCGCGGGAATGGTGTGAATGTAGTCCACGATGGGCATGGCCGAACCGCGCTCCGTAGCGCCTTCGGCGGCGAGCAGCGGCTTCCATTGCGGCTCGACTGCCCATCCAATGTGCCATGCGGGATGGGCCTGACGCAGGGCGGCGACGGCGGGCAGCGCATGTAGGATGTCGCCCATGGCGCT
>JBOGMA010000474.1:0-2247 GCA_050746465.1 Acidobacteriaceae bacterium | reverse complement strand
CCTACGATCCTTCCGGAGGCTTTCTCGCCGCGCCGACCACCTCATTGCCGGAGAAGCCGGGCGGAATCCGCAACTGGGATTACCGCTACTGCTGGATTCGCGACACGTCTTTCAGCATTCGCGGCATGTTGGAATGCGGCTACCGGGATGAAGCCTCGGCGTGGATGCAGTGGCTGGGGCGCTCGGTTCAGGGCGATCCTGCAGGGCTCAAGATCCTCTACGGCATCTCCGGCAAGCGCGAGCACAGCGAATGGAAGGCCGAGTGGCTCTCGGGCTACATGGGATCAACGCCCGTTCACATTGGGAACAAGGCGGCAGGCCAGCGACAGTTGGATGTCTTTGGAGAAGCTATGGAAGCGCTCTACCGGGCGCGCAGGCACGACATTTATCCGCACGAGGACAAGTCCGGCGGCTCGCTTGAGGTCCCGCTGCTGGCGCAACTTGAGCGGATATGGCAGGAGCCCGATATGGGCCTGTGGGAGTTCCGCACCGATCCGCGCCCGTTCACCGAATCCAACGCCATGGCCTGGGTGGCGTTCGACCGCGGCATCCGCATGGTGGAGGAGTTCGGCATCTCAGGCCCTGTCGATCGCTGGCGTCGGCTCCGTAAGAAGATCCATGACGACATCTGCCGCCGTGGATTCAATCGCCGTCTCAATAGCTTCACCCAGACCTACGACAATCGGCTCATGGACGCCAGTCTGCTGCTGCTGCCGATGATGGAATTTCTACCGGCCAGCGATCCGCGCATTAGGGGAACCGTTGAGGCGATTGAAAAGCGGCTGACGAAAAAGGGCCTGCTGCATCGCTATGACACGCGCAAGGTGAAAGACAGCCTGCCGCCGGGCGAAGGAGCATTTTTCGCCTGCAACTTCTGGCTGGTGAATGTCTATGTTCTTCAGGGCCGCATGGCGGAAGCCCGTGAACTTTTCGAGCGGCTGCTGCAGCTCGCCAACCCGCTCGGATTGCTCTCCGAGGAGTACGACCCGAAGCACGGCCTGGTTGGAAACTTTCCCCAGGCGCTTTCCCATATTGCGCTTGTGCATGCCGCGTTGGCGCTTGATGGTCAGGACCGCTGAGGCGGGCTTGTAGATAGAGCTAAACTATCTGCATGGTCACGACAGAAACAATCAAAAATATTCCGTCCGAAGAGGATTGGAAGCATATGATGCAAACCGCCTCACCAATCGAAGCAATTAAACTCTGGCAATTGTCAATCGAATGTCTGGATGCAACCAATAGCCAGGATCAGGACGGCTGGGGAAGACGAATCGGCATCGCGGAAAGAATTTTGGACGAACGTAAGATTTCCCGGCATTAGGGCGATACCTCTGAAATGAAGCTCAAGCAGCTTGTCCTGGGATCTATGCTGTAAATTTCTCTTCAAAGTGCTTGAGGAATTGGAGTTCGTCTTTTATATCGCGGACCGAATAGAGAGCACCTGCTTTCTGTCATCTTCTTTATTCCCGGTTCTGCAGATGCTTCCGATCCGACGAGTCAGTTGGTACTGGTCAATTTTGCACCATTTCCGCGTGTACGCGAGTCTATCTATAAGCGCAGAGCAAAAGATATTGACAAAGCCTTCAACGATCTTCAGAATTCCTGCCAAATGGCAATACTGACAGCGCGATGAGGGTAAGGCTGACGCTTCGGTACAGATGGGATGCATTCCGTCACAACATCTGGAAATTTCGGAGATTTTATGGGGAGTCCATATGGCACTTCATGGGGGAATTCTTCCGCGAGGGGGCTGTCTTGGTACTTGTATTCGGGTTCCTCGAAAAAGCAGACCGCGACGGACGAGTCGCCTACCACTATGGCCGCAATATTTGCATCATTACAGTAGTGGCCTTCATACTGGGGGTCTGGTGCTGGAAGCAGGCTGAAAAGGCTAAGAGGGAGAATCGCAAATGAGTGCACTTGAAGCAATCGCCGGAGTATTGGGTGGTATCTTCGCAGCGGTGTGGGTGCTAGACAAGATTTTGCGCTTCGTCGAAGAACGTCCCGATGATGCCGCGCAAGGTGACCTTTTTTCAGCGAGTCCTCATGGGAAATATCCGGGCTCCGAAGTAACCCACAACGTGCTATAACAGCCGTTCAGCACAACTCCAGTCCATTCAGCCCCTTTGCTCCCTTCTCTTCCGCTGCTGTTTTTTGTGGGCGCGGTAGAAGGACGTTACGGAGAAATAAAAAAAGGCGATGGCTACGCAGCCGTAGACAATCACCTTTTCGTGATTGGGGCCGGAT
>JBOGMA010000473.1:0-3957 GCA_050746465.1 Acidobacteriaceae bacterium | reverse complement strand
TGGTGAACGTGACGCACAATGGCGAAAATAGCACGAGTTTGGAAAATCGCAGTGGACCAGCGATTCGTTGGCGGGCTCAATTCAAGGGCAATGTTAATGTTCTCTACGAGCGTGGACGCGCTCATCGTGCGTCACACGGAAGATTGCGCAGTGCAATGCCCATAAGCTGGGTAACCGTTTCAGTGCCCTCTGGCACAACGGTATCGATCAGCCGGAACATGAAGGTAGTTCGGATCCATCAGTGAATTTCAGCACGGACCAATTTCGGTTGTGACTCTTCTTCGTCGAGTTTGGAGGCGCATTGTTTTTAGAGGGCAGTTCGCTCTCGTGCAAAATTACCAATTTGGAGGATAACGATGAATAGGTCTTAAGCCGGATGGCATGGACGGTTGCTTCAAGGACAAAATCAAGCAGGCACTGGCGGAGACAGATGGCAAAGCGCTGCCGTAGTCAGCTTCGCTGCTTCAGCCTCAGCTAAATCATGTCGATTGCTAGTTCCCCGCAGCTCGTGCATCCAGAAGCACGGCCACCTTCTCCGTGGCTGGTTGTGGGACTGCAAAATATCTCTTGGTGTGGACGACGAAGTACCGGTGGTTCTTGCCGGTGATGTTGGGCAGCGATGCCGGGAGTTGTTGCGAGAGATTGCACGAAGCCAGGAGATGGTGATCTACGCGGGGTCGATCAACCGCGACCACGTGCATATTCTGATCGGGATCCCGCCGCATATCTCGGCGCTCCGGCGACACATCGAGCACGTCGCCGCGCCCTTCCACCTGGTGCCGAGATCCCTGAAAATTATGTCTTTGAAAGCTCGAGAGGCGCGGTTCGTCTCTCACAGTTGTTCGGCAACAAGGACACACTCGTTATCTACAGCATGATGCTCGGCCCGGACAGCGAAAGACAATGGGGCGCGATGACACTGTGTGGCTGCCACGCTTGTAGTCTTCCATCCTCCAAAGATTAGTCCCATCCTTCGCCCGAAGGCGAGGGGCTTACTGATCCCTATCGGGGACTCTAAATCGGTATCGTGAAGCCTTCAAAGCGGCTTAGTTTTCAGATTTGGGAGCACCGAGATGCACCGTAATGTCCGGCGCCAGCGCGGGAGCGATCACAATCCGATCCAGGTCAGGCGCATAGTCTGTCGGATTACCAAATTCAATCGAATTCGAACCCGCGTGCAAGTTCACATCAATAACGGTCGAGGCAGGATCGTTAAATGTATCGCCATTCAGGTCGAGTTTCGTTGCCGCGTCTCCGTTCACACTCATAAGGAACGATCGCGGTCCACTTGTCTGATAATCGATCTCCAGTTGATACGTTCCGTCCGCCGGAACTGTCACATTGTCAAAGGCTACTGTGTTCGCGGCACCTCCGCCGAGATTCCCCGCCTTGGCCAATCCTGACGAGTAATTGCTGAAGACGGCAGAAGCGGACCCGCCCAGGGTTGCGACCTCAGCTTCGTAGCTCGTGGTGGTGGGCACCGGAAAATCTCCATTACCGCTGATCACGATGCGGTCGAGATCTGGCGGATAACTGACCGGGTTGCCAAATGTAATTGTGTTCATCCCCTTCTCGAGTTGAACCGGCACTGTCGTACTGGCAGGGAGCGAAAAGCTCCCTCCGCTGCAATTGAGCGCTTGATAAGGGCCACCGTTCACTTGATAGAGATAGGAGCGTAGACCGATTGTCATGGAGTCCACCTGCATCAGGTATTCGCCGGCCCTGGGGACGTAGACATTCGCGAAGCTGACAGTATTGTTGGCGTTCAGCCCAAGGTCGCCAACTTTCTCGCCGCCGGAGCAAGCGGGGCAACTGGCAATGCCAGCCGATCCACCGAGGACCGCTGTCTCCGCCTCATAACTTGTTGAGGGTGAGGGCGCAGGCCTTCCGACACCGCGCACCTTCAGCAGTCGTGAGTCGTGGCCATTGAGCACCACCGATAATTGCTGAGAAGATGGTCCAAGTTCGCGATGTGTCCATAGGTCTCGGACCTGGACCGCATTAGCGAATCCGACCAGACTCCAGGGAATCGACACATTTGTCACGGCAGCATTCATGTTGAAAATTCCTACATAATAGTTGCCATTCCCCAGGTTGCTGACCCATACCTCAACATCTCCATCCAGCACCTGCTTTGCCGGCTTGCCGGTTTGATCCACCGCCAATGCTTCATCGTTGGTCAGCAACTGTTTGCCAAAGCTATCCATGTTTCGCAGATCGCCGCCCAGAATGATCGGAGCATTGGCCAGCGCCCACAGATTCAGGGCAGACCGTTTTTCCTCGTTTGTCAGGCCATCGGCATTGCCGTCGACCAGCTCCAGCGAGTCCAGATCATTCCAACCCACATCTGGACCTGATGCGCTCTCCCAGGCCGGCAGATCGCGAAAGCGGGTATAGATACGCGGCCAGTTAGTGAGCTTGGAGCAGTCGCCTTCGCACTCCACATCCTGGTCGATACGCCGGGCATTCGCATACTGCTGCCACACGTTCAGGTAATCTTCATCAAGGTCCCACGAGATGGTCAGCCAGATAGGCCTGCCACTGGCGGCAATCGCTTTCGACCACGCAGCCACATCATTACGGTTATCGATAGAGAGATCGTAGCTATCAGACCCTGGAGTAACGCCGTCCAGCTTAATAAGATCCACGCCCCAGGAGGCGAAGAGAGCTACAACAGAGTTGGTGTACTCCTGTGCGCCCGGCTTGGTGTAGTCGATCTTGTAATGGTAAGGAGATGTGCCGGAAGATCCAAACGCATTCCCGGCCCTATAGGGTACAGCGAGGATGTCCTGGATGTGGTAAGGCGTTCCCAAAATCGGATCATTCGCGGCCACAGCCGGATACTCGACTCCGGGAATCCAGTAAATGCCGACTTTCTGGCCGTTCTTGTGGATGTGCGCAATCAGCGCTTTAATATCTGGAAAAGTCGCTGTACTCGGGATCGGCCGGCCATAACTGTCGAAGCTACCTTGCCAGCCAGAATCGATGTTGATATACACGAAGCCGTGCGCCTGGAGCCCTGAAGATGCGAGCGCGTCGGATTCCGCGGCAACATTGCTCTGCGTGAGAAAGCCAGAGTTGAGCGTTTGCTCGCTGAAGGTGCTCCAGCCAAAGTATGGCCGCTGGCCGAGAGTTGCTTGCGCGCAGGCAGCGGATGCTGAAAAAAGGCAAAAAATCAGGCCCATCGTTAAGGAGAGGCACATAGCAAGGTTTGGTTGGGTAACTGCGTGTACTGCCCGACGGAGTTGAAAAATGCTCCGGATGTTCATGGCGGGGCTCCTTTACATACGTTGAAACCGGTTTTGTATTATTCCCAGGTAACCGAATCGTGCGTGGGAACATATATTTCTGCGTCTCGAAGCACTATGCGCGTCTCATCGTTTCAGAACTCGGGCACTCATCCTCATAACATGCCTCCTGAACGAGCGCATTTACTTTGCCCCTACGAGAGCCTTGCGGATCATGGCGGCCACCTGATCTCCCTCAATGTCCGAACCGGCAGTATTAAAGTGGATCGGGTCCTTATGCAGATTCTGGTGCTTCATCATCAGGGAGAACTGATCATCAATCGGAATGCCCGCAGCCCGCACAAACTCCTGCGCGATTTGATTGCGTGCTTCCACACGGGCGTTCGTGGCGCCATTGTTTGCATCCGACCGGACCGGGGTGGTACTGGCCCAGATCAGCGTGCCTCCTTTCCCTGTTAGTGACCGCACGGCGTGAAGGTAAGCTGGGAAAGCCGCCTTATACTGTGCTTCCGTGTATGCCCACCCGTGCATCCCGTTATTGAAATGCACCACTTTGAAGCGGACATTCTCCAGGGTTGCGAATTCGGCGATCTGGTGCTCTATGCGCGGATCGCCGACCGATGTGGAAGCCGCCATGAGGTAGACATTCGCAATCCCGGCCAGGTCCTTCCGTACCTCGGGAAAGTAATTGCGCGAAAGAGAGTCACCC
>JBOGMA010000472.1:0-3308 GCA_050746465.1 Acidobacteriaceae bacterium | reverse complement strand
GGGCAGCGGCTCCTCGTCGGGCGCGTCCTCAAACATATTCTTGGTGCCGCTCTCGAACAGCTTGTTGTACTGGTCGATGTTGCGCACGCTGCGCGAGGCCAGCAGCTTCAGCCGCCGCTCCATTTCGCGCACCGCGTTGCGCAGCGCGTTGGCCGCCAACTTCGGCTCTGTAATGATGGGCGTAAACAGGTGCGGAATGCCCTCATACATCCCCAACTCCACCCGCTTCGGATCGACCATAATCATGCGCACCTGTGCTGGAGTGGCCTTGAACAGCACCGACATAATCATGGCGTTAATGGCCACGGACTTGCCCGATCCAGTCGAGCCGGCAATCAGGACGTGCGGCATCGTCGCCAGGTCCGCCGTCACAATCGACCCGTTGATGTCCTTGCCCATGGCCAGCGTCAGCCGGCTCTTTGAATTGCGGAAGCTCTCTGCCTCAATCACGTCGCGCAGCCAAATCGTCTCGCGTTTGTGGTTGGGAACCTGCATCCCCACCGTGCTCTTGCCGGCCATGCGTTCGATGAGAATGCTTTCCGCGCGCATCGCCAGGCAGAGGTCTTCCGCCAGGCCGGTCACGCGGCTGTACTTCACGCCCGCCTCAGGACGAAACTCAAACGTCGTCACCACCGGGCCCGGGTTGATCCGCACCACCTGCCCTCCAACGTCAAACTCGGCGCACTTCTCCACCAGCACCTGGGCCTCAGAGCGAAGCTCATCCTCACGTACCACCTGGGCCTCATCGCTACGATGCAGCAGTGTACTGGCCGGCAGACGAAAGCCATTCATGGATTTCGGCGTAACGGTAACGGCCTGCGGTTCGGCGTCAGCGCGCTCCCCGACGGCGATGGTGCGCTCTGGTCTTTCGGTGCGAGCGACAAGCTGCGGCTTCAAAACCGGCGCGGGCGCGGTCTTCTCGGCCACCGGCTCAGGCACCGGTTCAGGATCCGGAACCACGGCCCGCGGCATCTGCTCCCAAAGCGTTTGCGGCGGAGGCTCCTCGGCATAAACTTCCGCGAAACCGCCGCGCCGTTTGGGTTCCGCCGAGTCATCATCGTCGTGCAGCGACCCCGCTGGAATATCCTCAACCGGCTCGCCCCTTCGACGGCCCAGTTTTGCCGCTGCTTTTTCCTCTTTCTCCAAATCTCTTTCGCGAGCCCTCTCCGCCTTGGCCTCGGCGCGCGCCTCTTTCGCCCGAGCCCGCTTGAAGCGCCAGTTCTGCCAGCGGTCGCGCCACGCCAGCAGAAAAGCGAACCGCACCGCCATCCATTCGCGTGCCGTCGTCAGGCTGAAGGTGGTCATTAGATACAGTGCCGCGAGCACCGCGCACACCGCGACCACCCACGCGCCCGTAACGTTGAGCCAGGCGACCAGAGCGCCAGCAACCAACAGCCCCACAACTCCGGAAATGGGAAGCCCGTGCAGAAAATGCAACTGCCCCGGAACCAGCCCCGCTAGCGCCGGTCCAAAAATGAGGCAAAGCCCCAGTCCGGCCAGCTTTGCAGCCGCTGATCCCGTTGCCTGCGAGCGCAGCCACGCCCATCCCAGCGCGCCCACCGCAAACGGCAGGCAAAATGCCGACACGCCTTCAAATTGCAGCAGCAGGTCGGCGATCCAAGCGCCGATCAGGCCAATCCAGTTGTGCGCGGGCCGCGCCCCGGAGCCGAACCCGCCCACGGTATTCCACGATGGATCAGTGGGACGGTACGAAATGAGCGAAAGGAAGAGGAGGATCGCAGCCGTGAAGGCAAGCAGCCCAATCAGCTCATTGAGCCGCCGGTTGCGAGTCGGAGTCGTGACCAGTTGAAGTGGCTTCATCAAGACGCGAAAGAGCGTCCGCCGCCAAGCCGGTCCCCGCAGCGATCAGGCGAACCAACCGCAACACCCGCCGCCAGCCTTTCCGGGGCGAGTCCTAAGGCAGCAAAACGCAACCAACACCAGAGCACTTCTATTATCCCAGAACCCCCGCCGCGGCAATCCACAAAATGCCCGGGGGAACCGGAGTGGGAACGGTCTACTGCGGGCTTACAACGGCGATGCTCTGCGGCGCATTCGGCAGCGTGGCCGTCGCGCCTGCGATCGGCGTCAGGTCGCCGGTGGCCGGATTCACGCTGTAGCCCTGAATCTGATCCGACCCAATATTGTTCTGCGGGCCGGTGGCCGGACTGGCGTAGGCATACTTCGATGTGAGGTCGAACGCGATCATGTTGCCGACGTGGAAGTTAGTGTCCGTAGCCTGCAAAGTAATCGCGCCCGTGTTGGGATCAAGCACTAGAGCGAAGTTAAGGGCAGGCGTGCCAACCAAGGGAGCGACCACGTATCATCATCCGTCTCCAGAGCGTGCGTAATTGTTAGATCGCGCTCTGCAAAACTGACGCTGTCCGACAACCATTTGGCCCTGCATGTTGCGGAAAATTAAGGCTCCTCGCATCCAATCAATCGACCGCCTGGAAAACTCCTTAACTTTTGTTTCATCGCCGCGAGTGCTATAAGGGAAGGTTGTATCCACTGCTCTATTTCTGCGGGCCGTAACGTCGCGCCCGAACTTCAAGATTCAAATTCACACAACGGGGGGAAACATGAGCACCACAACGGCATTTGATTGGGCTGGAGTTGTCGACTACGCAAAGAGGCGCATTGGCGAAGCTCCCAAAACACAATATGAGCTGCCGGGGGTCAATGTTGAGAATCACTGCGAGGTTCCCGTAGCCTGCGTTCCTCTTTGGCATTCGGTGGTAACCGCACGTTTGACCGTCCAGAAAGGCAATAAAAACGCCCTGAAGCACGCAAAAGGGCGCCTAGATAAAGCACTAGCCGCCATTGAGGCCATCTATCCTCTCTATCCCGACGGGATGCTGATCCAGACCGCCTATGGATTGCCTTATTTCCGGGAATTTCTCCCCAAATCGGTGACCGACAAATTCATGCCCCGGGCCATTGAAAACGGCAAGCCCGGCGACTGGGCCATTACCGACGCCATCAGATTTCCCAAAGATCCGACCAATCTGGTTCTGGAACAGAACGATATTTCGTTCCACTTCAAGAGCGATTACGCCGACCACATCAGCGAAGTGATGCGCGCGCTCTTCCAGCCCGGCCACCAAACTCTGAACGGCATACCCACCGAAGAAGTCTACATAGGCGACCTCTTCACCACCACATCCATTCGCCGCGGTTTCGCAGGACGCGGCATGCCCCGCATTATGGCCCAACGTCTGGGAATCCCCGGCGCGGATAAGGTCCCCCCCGGAGCGATGCTCTTCATGGGCTTCACCTCCAGCCACGTCCACGGACTGGCGCAAGGC
>JBOGMA010000471.1:0-3912 GCA_050746465.1 Acidobacteriaceae bacterium | reverse complement strand
TCAGCCTGGAGGCGCGTTCAACCAGCAGGTCAAGCTCGCCCTCGCTCTCCACATTAAAAAGCAGAATGCCGGAGCGCAGCGCCAGGTCAATTTCAGGAGCCGTTTTGCCCACTCCAGAGAAGACAACGCGTGCCGTCGCGGCCTTGTTCACGGCCAGCACCCGCTCCAGTTCGCCCCCGGAAACGATATCGAACCCCGCCCCGGCGCGATCCAGCAGCTTCAGAATCGCCAGCGCTGAATTGGCCTTCACCGCATAGCAAACCACGTGATCCAGCCCTGCGAACGCTTCAGTAAACAACCCAAGTCGATAACGAATCGCATCAGCGGAATAGACATAAAGAGGCGTGCCGTACTTCCGGGCAAACGCATCCAGCGAAACCTCACCGCAGGCAAGCGGCGACTTCTGATTCGGATAAACAAACGGACGAACAGGGAACAAGCGGCCTCGGAAAAACAAAGAAGATTTGATTTGAGGTTAATACAAGCGGGATTTTTGCAAGAAATTACCTGCGCAGCCCACCCATCTACCAGATGGTCCGGGGATAGTGCTGCTCAATCTCCTCATCGGCGGAAACGAGAGGAGCCAGCCCGTTTGTCTTCGCCTGCGCCACAATCATTCGGTCGAACGGGTCACGGGTCCACTTCTCGTCAGCGGCTACGGCTGCGACCTCTCCAAACGGCAGTTCGCATAGCCGCACGCCGATCTCGTGTTCGAGTTTCCGCAGCACATCTCTCGAAGGAATCGTGATCCGGCGAACCTCATAAAGATATTCGAGTTCGATTAGCGCCATTGGCGAAATCAGCAGTTCCGCCTTTTCCAGAATGCGCTGTGCCTTCCTGCTGATGCGTGTCAAATTGCCCTGAGCCAGCCAGACCACCACGTTCGTATCCAGATAGGCAATCACAGCGCGGACCAGTCTTTCTCCCAGGCCCTCGCCATCTCTTCGCGCAGCGCATTTTCATCGCGCAGCTTGGATTTTGGATTGACTACCTGGAGCGGAGTTATCCGGCCTAAGCGGCTCTTAGGCTTCTCGTCCGGAGCCACCCGGAATCGCCGTCCCTTATAGCTCACCCAGACTTCGCCGCCTTCCATGGCCTTGCTGACCAGGTCGAACATCTGCCGCCGGAACTGCGTAATTGAGACTTGCATCTGTCAAGTGTACCACGAATGTACATTGACAAATGAGCATGATGTACACCGTCTTTCAATAGAGTTGGAAATTAATTTCAGTCTCTATCCACGCTGGGACAGCCTTTCCAAGATACTCGGCGGGCAGGAAGCGGAATTGGGTCAGTGCGGCGACAGCTTCGGTATCGAAATCGAGTCCGGCAGAGCGTGCGATTCGGATGTGAGTCGGGTTTCCATTGACGTCGACGATCAAGCTCAACACGCACAAGTGGTCTCCCTGTTTTTTTCGGTTGGCCCCGGGCGGGAAGATGGCGTCGACGGAATGGAGAAGGCGCGGAGGCGATACTCCACCCTGCACCCGGTAGGCACCTGCAATCAGCGCCGGAGCCGCCGTGGGATTAGGCTTCGACCTGGGGAAGTCGGCCGACACAGGGGAAAGTGAAGCAATCGTTGCAATATTAGCGTTCAACTCAGCCCTGGATTTGCCTGCAAGAGCATCCTGCAAGTTGAAAGCGAGCACCCTGCGGACTGCGGCATCAACAAAATCAGGATTGGCAGGGTCGATGGAAATTTTGAGATTTATCGATGCTGCCGTGGGCATGAACCGAACGTCTTTGAAAGACGGCGAGTGTGAAGCAGTATTCAAGATCAATACACCTCGTTTCCCCGCGATGTCTAGGCTCGTTCTGGACAGGTGAACCTTATCAACTTCCAGCGCGCTGCTGGCGAATGAACCCGTGGTTACAGTTCCGATCTCACTACCCTGCGCATCGAAGCTGAGCGTGTCGCCCGCTTCCATCCCGCGTAAAAAGACAATTTTGCCTTTAACGGATTTGGCAACATCTTTCGGGCTTGTCGCAGCTTCTGCGAAGGCCAGAGGCAAAACGAAGAGCAGAAAACAGCAGAGAAACCGGCGAGGAGCGATCATGCGAACCAGCGTCGCACGACGGAGCCAAATTTGCGAGAAAAATTGTGAACCCCCGGACAGAGGCCGCGAATCAGCCCGCGCCCAACAAACACTTTGTCTCCGCTCTGCTTTCCCGGTATTCTGGCCTCCAATGACATCTCCGGCCATTGCCACCCAGGGACTCACCCGCCGCTTCGGCTCTTTCACGGCTGTCGACAACGTTTCGTTTGAAGTCGCGCCCGGCCAGTTCTTCGGCTTTCTGGGCCCCAACGGAGCCGGCAAGTCCACTACCATCAAGATGCTTACCGGCCTGCTTGAACCCACTGCCGGGCGAATCGAAATCCTCGGCAAAACCTTCTCCGCCGACTCCCTCGACCTCAAGCGTCAGATCGGAGTCGTCCCCGAAGGCATGGCGCTGCTCACGCGGCTCACCGCCTCCGAATATTTGCGCTTCGTAGGCCGCATGTATGGCCTCGATAAAGACACCGCAAACAAGCGAACCGCAGAGCTGCTCGACTTCATGCAGCTTGCCAACGAACCCAAAAAACTGGTCGCAGACTTCTCGCATGGCATGCAGAAGAAGCTTGCCCTCGCCGCCGCAGTCATTCACGGCCCAAAAATCCTCTTCCTCGACGAGCCCTTCGAAGGCGTGGACGCCATCGCCGCCGGAACCCTGAAGTCCATGCTCCAGGGAATGATCCATCGCGGTGCGACCATCTTCCTCACTTCGCACGTGCTGGAAATTGTGGAGCGCCTCTGCAGCCACGTTGCCATCATTCACCAGGGCAGGCTGGTCGCCAACGGTTCGCTCGATGAGTTGCGCGCCGGCGTCGCCTCCACGCTCCCTGGCGAAGATCGCCAGCAGAAGCTCACGCTGGAGGAAATCTTCCTCAGCACCGTGGGCGCGGAAAGCCCGGAAGCCGCGCAGGAGCTTTCATGGTTGGCCTGAGCGTCGATCCTGGGACCACCGCCGCCAGCGCGAGCCCCCACGGCGTAAGCCTGCGCGCGCAGTATGCCGCCGTTGCCCGGATGCGCTGGCGCATGTTGCTGCATTCGCTGAGGACGAAACGCGGCAGCTTCGAAATGGCTGCCCGCACCATCAGTCAAGCATTTTTCGCGCTCATTGGATTCGCCATCGGCATAGGCCTCGGCTTCGGCGCATGGCAAATTACTTCGCATAAGTCGCCCAGCGCACTCGCCGAGCTTTTCTGGCCGGTGCTGCTGTTCTGGCAGGTCGTTCCCATCACCATCGCGTCGTTTCAGGAGAACACCGACCTCAGCATTTTCCTGCGCTTCCCAGTCAACTTCGTCTCTTATGCGCTTTTCTACATTCTGTTCGGTCTCTTCGACATCGGCTCGCTGGTCGGCGGAATCGCACTGATTGGCGTCTGGGTGGGAGCCTCCATTGCGCGGCCAGACCTCATCGGGTGGATCACCGCCGCGGTCATCCTCTTCGCGCTCTTCAATATTTTTCTCACGCGCATGATCTTCTCCTGGCTCGATCGCTGGCTCGCCCAACGCAAGACCCGCGAGATTCTGGGCGTCGTTTTTCTTTTTCTGATCTTTGCGGTTCAGTTGCTCAATCCTGCCTTCTACCACGGCAAATTCGGGCATCCGGAGCACAGCGCCACCCTGGTGCGCTATTTCCACACCGCCGAGCGCGTACAGATATATCTCCCGCCGGGACTCGCAGCCGAAGCCGTCAACAGCGCCCACGAGGAGCACCCGCTGCACGCCGGAACATTCCTTTTCCTCCTCGCGCTCTACACCGCGGGCGCCGGAGCGCTTCTCGGCATCAGGCTGCGCGCCGAGTATCGCGGGGAAAATCTCGGTGAAGCGCCGTCCCGCACCACGCGAACCACGCGCGCACGCAGCA
>JBOGMA010000470.1:0-2775 GCA_050746465.1 Acidobacteriaceae bacterium | reverse complement strand
CCCCAGGGCGTGTGGTGGCTGGCGGTGAAGTAGGGGCCGAATCGGGCGAGGTAGTTTCCCGAAGGGCCGAGGTGGTTATAGACAACATCAAGCAGCACGGCGAGACCATGCGCGTGGGCTGCGTTTATGAAATGCTTTAGAGCTTCGGGGCCACCGTAGACTTCCTGCGGAGCGTAAAGATCGACGCCGTCGTAGCCCCATCCTCGGGCGCCTGGAAAGGATGCAACGGGCATCAACTCAACGTGCGTCACACCCAGGGTTTTCAGGTATTCGAGCTTGTCTTCGACCGCGGCAAATGTTCCCTCAGGCGTGAAGGTACCCACGTGCAGCTCATAAATCACTGCGTCTTTCAGCGCCGGAGCGTGCCACTCGTCATCGCTCCAGGCGAATGCCTGCTGGTCGAGCAGCCGTGACATTCCATGCACGCCATGGGGTTGCCAGAGCGAGCGCGGGTCGGGAAGTATGGGCTGCTGACCGTCGAGGATGTACCCATAGTCTGATCCTGGGCCTGCTGCATCGACGGGAGCTTCCCACCAGCCACCGCCGGACTGATGGAGCGGATAGGATCGCTCGCCAACTTGCACGTCCACGCGGCCAGCGCGCGGAGCCCATACACGGAACTGGTGCATTCAATCAATCCTTGATAGGTTCACAGTAGTCAGTTTCCAGTTGTCAGTTGTTTGGCAAGATCAAGATTCGACAACTGAAAACTGTGAGCTGGCAACCGTCCTACTGTTCGTGGTAATTGCGCATGAGTCCCCCGTCGATGACGAACGTGGAGCCATTGATGTAGGCCGCTTCGTCTGAAGCGAGAAAGGCAACGAGACCGGCAACGTCGTCGACGGTCCCAAGCCTGCCGAGGGGGATTTTTTTGAGCAGCGCGTCGAGCTTGGGCTTGTTTTCCAGCAGCGCCGTGTTGATCGGCGTGGAAACGGCTCCCGGAGCCACATTGTTGATGGTGATTCCGAGCGGGCCAAGTTCGACGGCGAGGTCGCGCATCATCATACGCAGGCCACCTTTGCTGACGCAGTAGGTTGCGAAGCCGGGGAAGGCCATGTCCTCATGCACGGAACTGATGTTGATGATCCGGCCCGGCTTTTTTGCCTCACGGAGGCGCTGCACAAAAGCCTGCGCGAGGAAGAAGGGCCCCTTGAGGTTGACGTGAAGCACCCGGTCGTATTCCGCTTCAGTTGTGGACCAGAAGTCGGACTTGTGTTCCATGCCGGCGTTGTTGACCAGAATGTCCGCGCCGCCGAAAGCTTTCCATGCCGTCGCGACGAGACTTTGCACGGCTGAGACCTGGGAGACATCGGCCTCGCAAATGATTCCTTTTGCGCCGACGCCCTGCACAATTTTCAAGGTTGCGTTCGCGCCCTCCGGCGCTCCGATGTAGTCGATAACCACGTTGGCGCCTTCGCGCGCCAGCCGCTCGGCAATTCCCTGTCCGATCCCCTGGCTTGATCCGGTGACAATCGCGGTCCGTCCTGCAAGCGTAGGCATTATGCACCCCTCCGTCAGATCCAACTCTCAATAATTCAACTTCTTTTAGGATGCGTCAAAGTTGCGGGGTGCAAGTGGGCGGATTCGAGTGGTTGTGAAAGGAAAGTGCAGGTCCCTCCGCTGCGCTCCCTTCGGTCGCTTCGGTCGGGATGACAAATTTGGGAGAGGTGCAGGCTCCTCCGCTGCGTCGCTGCCTTCCGGGAGCGACTTCGGTCGGGATGACAATTCATTTTCTTCGCTCAATCAATACGTCAGCAGCGTATATGCCGATATCGCCTAATTCTTAGTTGGCGCGGGTGCAGGAGCGGCGGCTTTGGGTGGGGCGGAAGCCGGAGCCGCGATCGAGCTGGTCGCTGCGGAATCGCTGGGAGCATTCGCAGGGGATTTCGGGCTGGGGGGAGAAGTTGATGAGTGAGGAGTTGAAGGCGTCGCCGGTGCTTTTGCGGCGGGAGCGGGAGTTGGAGTGGGAGCGGCAGGCGTGGATTGAGGGGCTGCGGTGGAGGGCGGCGCCGCGTGCGATGCATCCTGGGCAGGTGAATTGGCGGTGGGATTTGGTCTAGTTGCCGCATCTGAAGGCGCAGAGTTTGCCGGGCTCGCATAGGCAGGACGGAACTTGCTCTGAGCGGCATCCTGCTTCTCAGTATTTTTCTTACCGCCCGCAATATCCGGGGCCAGCGTTACCAGATTGACTACGGAAGGGTCATCCCGCAGCTTTACGTAGAGCTCGCCGCCGTCGAGGGGATGCGGGACCGGCAGAACACGTCCGGGGAAGCCATCAGGAACCTGGACGGGAGCGGTGAACTGCTGGGTCTGGGCGATGGAGTCCACCAGGAACAAGTTGGAGCCGCGCAGCTTGCATGCCACTTGCGGCTGGTCACTGCATTGAAGCGAATCGAAACTGGGCAGGCGCACCAGCGTCGCCAGTGGCTGCCAGTCGCCGGATACACCGTTGTCCGTCACAACACGGAAGCGGAGCGCGCCGAATGCCGATGTTCCAAAGGCCTTTGCCGGGACCAATTTTGCAACCGCCGTGTGCTGGTCCTGCAATGTTAGGCCGTTGGCCAGCGTGAGCATGGTGGAGTAGGAACCGTCGGCGGTTGCGACCTCAATCTTTTCCGCGCGTGAAAACTTTTCGGGCGTCTCGGCCTTGAGGGAAAACATCAGCACGGCGTTTTGCGGCAGTTCGTCGGGATTGGCGATCTGGATGTTGCTCTTTGCCGCTGTGTCGCCGGATCCGCTGTCTTCCTGCACGAATTTGCTGATCAGAATGGCGCT
>JBOGMA010000469.1:0-2793 GCA_050746465.1 Acidobacteriaceae bacterium | reverse complement strand
GCTCGGATGGGATCCCCTTCATCGCCTTCTGATCTTCAGCCCACATCCAAGCGGTGATGGCTTCACGAATGTTCTCCAGCGCCTCTTTTTCATCGTGGCCCTGTGAGACACAGCCGGGCAGCGCTGGACATTCGGCTACAATCCAGCCGTCTTCCGCCTTTTCAAGAGTGACGTGAAACATCATATAAAATTCCAGACCCGCGTCAGTCTAGCATCGCACGTTCTGCGCAAAATTTCGATGTCGATCTTAACTCGCCAATCCGCTCACCACTTCCGCCGCGCTCTTCAGCGCAGCATCGAGTTGGCTCGGGTCTTTGCCGCCGGCTTCGGCCATGTCGGGGCGGCCTCCGCCGGAGCCGCCGACGAGTTTCGCGATTTGCCCGACGATCTTTCCAGCTTGCACTTTTGATGTCAGGTCTTTCGTGACGCCGACGATGAGCGCGACCTTTCCTTCAGTATCCGCCGATCCGAGCACTACCACGCCCGAGCCGAGCTTATTGCGGAGGTTGTCGACGAGCGTCCGCATCTGGCCGCGGTCGAGCGCATTGACGCGCTGCGCCAGCACCTTAATTCCCTTCACTTCGACGGCCTGGTCTGCTGCTCCAGAAACTGCTGAGGCCGCCGACTTCATTCGCGCCTCGTCAAGTTCGCGGCGGAGCTTCTTCAGCTCCTCCTCCTGTGCAGACAGCCGCGAACGCAAGGCGTCCGCCGGAGAGTGTTCGCTGTTGGGAGCGAGTTGTGAAGCTAGCTGCGCCACGGCGAAATCGCGGCGGAACTCGCTGAGCGCGCCGAGTCCAGTGACGGCTTCCACGCGGCGAACGCCGGAGGACACGCTGTTCTCGCCGAGCAGCTTGATTACGCCGATTTCGCCGGTCGCACCGGTATGCGTGCCGCCGCAAAGCTCGGTGGAGAAGTCGCCGATTTTCACGACGCGTACCTTCTCGCCGTACTTCTCGCCGAAGAGCGCCATGGCATGATACTCGTTCACGGCCACGTCAATGGGCACGTCAACCAGCGTCTCCACCTTAAGGTTGTGGAGCACTTCCTTATTCATTAGGTCTTCGACATCCTGCAACTCCTCATCCGCGATGGAGGCGAAGTGCGAGAAGTCGAAGCGCAGTCGAGTGGAATCGTTCAGCGACCCGGCCTGCTTCACGTGCTTGCCCAGCACCTCGCGCAGCGCGGCGTGGAGCAGGTGCGTCGCCGTGTGATTGCGGCGAGTGGCGTTGCGGTAATTGGCGTCGACTACGGTATCGACCTTCTGGCCCAGGGCAAGCGGCTGGCGCAGCACCGCTCGATGCGCGAAGACTCCCTGCACCGGCTTGGTGCATCCGCTTACCTCGGCGATGATCGAGTTGTGATCGTCGGAGTAGAGCCAGCCGATGTCGCCCACTTGACCACCGGAGTCGGCGTAGAAGCTGGTATGGTCGAGAACGACTTCTACTGCATCGCCGGGATTTGCGGTGCGCACACCGACGCCATCCTTTACGATCGCCAGAACTTCGGCGCCTTCGACTTTGAGCTGCTTGTAGCCTTCGAAATCGGTCTTTGGAAGCTCGCGATAGACAGGACTGGCCGACTGCTTCGATCCGCCCTTCCATGATGCGCGGGCGCGGGCCTGTTCCTCGGCGCGGGCATTTTCAAATTCGGTCAGGTTGATCTCAACGCCTGCGTCACGCGCCGCATCCATCATGAAGTCTAGGGGGAGGCCATAGGTTTCATAGAGGTGGAATACTATCTTCCCACTCAATCGTTCAGGCCTGACGCCCTCGATGTCGTTGGGGCCAAGACTCGCAACTGCTTCCAATGCCTGCTTAGTTTCATCGTCCTGTGGTTCTTTCGATCGAGCTTTATCAAACCTCTCCTGCTGTTTGTCCAGCAGGGAGTTGATCATTGGCGAAGCTTTTGCAGCACCGATGAATTCGTTCAACTTCGCTGCCCCAATCTCTAGCACTCTCGCAAACTGCCGCTCTTCAGCCTCAACAACCTTCGCAACCCGCTCCGCCGATTCCTTCAACTCCGGATAGGCGCCCTGCATCTCGTCGCGCACGGCGAAGACCATGTCGCGCATGAAGGGTTTGTCCTGGCCGAGGAGGCGTCCGTGGCGAATGCCGCGGCGGAGGATCTTGCGTAGCACGTAGCCGCGGCCTTCGTTTGCGGGAAGGACGCCGTCGGAGATCAGGAAGGTCGCGCAGCGGGCGTGGTCGGCGATGATGCGGAGCGATGGAACAGCCTTCATCTTCAGGTCAGTTCGGCGTTGTTGTATTTCGCCCAATCTGAGAAACGTGTCTGGATTCGACAAGTCTCCGACCACACCAGGTGGAACTAACCTACTTTGGAAGCCGGTGAGTTCTTCCGCTCGCTTGATCAACGGTGTGAACAAATCTGTCTCGAAGTTGGAGACCTTGTGTTGCAACACGGCGGCCAGGCGTTCAAGCCCGGCTCCGGTGTCGATGGAGGGCTTGGGCAGCAGGTTCAGCTCGCCTTGCGCGCTGCGGTCGAATTGCATGAAGACGAGATTCCATATTTCGACGTAGCGGGCTTCGTCTTCGCCGAAGGGCTTGTCTACGCCCGGAGTTTCCGCCGCTTCGATGCCCATGTCATAGAAGATCTCGGAGCAGGGGCCGCAGGGGCCGGTGTCGCCCATTTGCCAGAAGTTGTCCTTCGCGCCGTACTCGCGGATGCTCTCGGGAGGAACGCCCTGAGCCAGCCACAAATCGTAGGCCTCGTCGTCGCGGGGCACGCCGTTCTCGCCCTTGAAGATGGTGACGTAGAGCCGGTCCTTGGGAATGC
>JBOGMA010000468.1:0-1810 GCA_050746465.1 Acidobacteriaceae bacterium | reverse complement strand
TCCAATTCCTGATTGGCCGCAGGGCTGGGCGCGCTCCATCGTCGAGCCGCTGTATTTTGGCGATAAGGTCTACTCGCTTCCATGGCATGACGGCCCGGAGTGCCTCATTTATCGACGGGACCTGTTTGAAAATGCGGCGGAACAGGCCGAATTTCGCAATCGTTATGGTTACGAACTCAAACCGCCCGCCACCTGGAAGCAATTTGCGGATATTGCCCGCTTCTTTACGCGGCCTGGGAAGAACCTCTACGGGACCATGTTCGCCGCCTTTCCTGACGGCCACAACACGCTCTACGATTTTGCGCTGCAGCTCTGGAGCCGAGGCGGCGAGCTCGAGGATGAGCGCCACAACGCGCTGCTGGATACTCCCCAAGCCATCGCGGCGCTGGATTTCTATCGCAACACCATTCGCGATGCCTCCATGTGCTATCCCCATGCGGAAAAGCTCGATTCCATCCAATCCGGCGACGTGTTTCTTTCCGGAGCTATCGCCATGATGGTTAATTGGTTTGGCTTTGCAGCGCGCTGCGACCGCCCCGGCTCGCCACTGCGCGACAAGGTCGCCATTGCGCCGATCCCGGCCGATGAAGGCTACCCTGCCGTATCACTCTCTGTTTTTTGGACGTTCGCCATCGGTTCTGGATCGAGGCATAAAGATGTCGCCTGGGATTTCATCCATTTCCTTACCCAACCCGCACTGGATAAGGGAATTGTCCGCCACGGCGCCGTCGGCGTGCGCCTGTCCACATGGAGAGATCCGGAAGTCCAGAAGAACGCACCTGTCTACTCCAAGATTGAGGAGATTTCTCTGGGTGCGAGAAAACTGCCCCGCAGCCGCAATCTGCCTGCATTCGCAGCGATTGTGAATGAGGTCGTCACCGCTGCGCTCACGTCCGATCGTGCCTCGGCCGAAATTCTGCGCGAGGCTCAGCAGCGCATCTCCGCGCAGGGAATCATTTTTCAATAGAACAAGTGGCCGGGAAGCAGGGAACTACCTGGTTCCAAGGTTGGCAGAGGTCCTGAATTGAACGATTTGAAAATTATCAACGCGCGCGTTATCGATCTTCGTTTCCCAACATCGCGGGAAAGCATTGGCTCCGACGCTGTCAATGTTGATCCCGATTATTCGGCTGCCTATTGCATTCTTGAAACCGAGCACGGCCCCAAGGGTTACGGCCTCACCTTCACGCTTGGGCGCGGAACTGAGCTCTGTGCTGAAGCTCTTCGCTATCTCACCCGCTTTGCCGTTGGGCGCGAACTGTCTTCCATCACAGACGACCTCGGCGCCTTTTATCGGCAGCTTACCTCGGACAGCCAGTTCCGATGGCTCGGGCCGGAGAAGGGCGTCATTCATCTTGCCACCAGCGCTCTGCTCAACGCCGTTTGGGACCTCTATGCCCGCGTCCAGGGCAAACCGCTTTGGAAGCTGCTGGCCGACATGGATGCGGAAGACCTGGTCCGCACCATCGACTTCCGCTACATCACCGATGCGCTCACGCCCGACGAGGCGATTAGCCTTCTGCGCGAGCGCCGCCCCGGTATGGAGCAGCGCGTGGCTCAACTCCAAACGTCAGGCTATCCCGCCTATACCACCTCCGCCGGCTGGTTCGGCTTCAGCGACGAAAAGATCCTGCACCTGTGCGACGAAGGTCTGGCCCAGGGCTGGACGCACTTCAAGCTCAAAGTAGGCGGGACCCCGGAAGAGGACCTGCGGCGTGCAAGGCTCGTGCGCAGCCGAATCGGCCCCAAAAATAAATTGATGATGGACGCCAACCAGAAGTGGGACGTGACCGAAGCCATTGACCGGATG
>JBOGMA010000467.1:0-7045 GCA_050746465.1 Acidobacteriaceae bacterium | reverse complement strand
CACTGGAGAACTGCGGATTCGAATGATTTACCATTTCAGCTCAGCAACCTCCCCAGGTGGCTTCGGCTTGGGGTGGCGGAGCCATCGCCAAGCCAGCAGAAAGGGTCGAAGTGGAAGATAGAGCCAGAACAGACGATCGGGAAGATGCAGCAGTTCAAAGTCTGCACTGGAGTATGCTGCTTCCATGAAGGCCTGGCGCCAGGACCTGCGAGGCCGGAGCAAGCGTTCGTAACGCAGCTGGCCTATTGCGAGACGGAATCTCGAGGAAAAAGGAATTCGATGTACCTTAGGAGGAGCCAGCATGCACACGGGAGTCCGCATGCACATGGCCACGCGATCAAGCAGCACGGCAGGTAGCCGTTCGGCCGATTTGCGTAGTGTCTCGGGCACAGGCAGCCCGTACAACTCGTTCAGCAGGCGGAGGCATTGTAGCAGTGAGTTCTCGATACCCACGCTGCGGGCGCTCCAAAAAGCAGCGTTCCAATCCACATGGTCCATGGCGTACATGCGAGCCAAGTCGCTCAGCCATTTGGAGCGGAACCACGCGTGCCCACTGCCATGCTCGCAGAGGTGAAGAGTGAGATCAGTTCTACTCAAGGCCCGATACCGGAGGCCGTTCCAAACCAACTCGGTGCTGCGCATCCATTGACCCGCAGTGCGATCGGGTGTTTCCCATCTCGTACGCCAGTGGAGCTCAAGGAAGTACCGGTGTAGCGGATGCCTGTAGGCGATGTGGTGGTAGATCTTTAAAGACACCTCTGTATGACGTGGGCTGAACGTCGGTTGTGAGTGTACTCTCCAGCCCATCTCCTCAATCCGGGCTTGAGCCGCAGGTAGATCCCCGAGAGCCACCATGATATCTATATCCTGAGAATGACGAATCCCCAAATCACCATAGAGTTCGAGCGCGAGAAGTGGACCCTTCAGCGGAATCAGGGGAATATCGGCCTGATTGAAGTCTTTGAGCACCTGAACCAGTAATGAGGTGAGCCGCGTCGCCTGCATTCGGCAGGCGGCGTGGCGTCGCTGTAGCGCCTGCCTAACCGTTGCCGGTAGATTTGCGTCTGGCATGCGCTTCAGCACTTCCCAACTCAGGGCAGGAGTTCCGTGTCGCTCGACGAGCGTGAGGTACTCGTCCCAGTCCACGGCGGGGTGCAGGGCCGAGCGAATTGCTCGACACTGATGCTCGTGCCACGGCTCCGGGGCTAGCCAGGAGGTAGCGAGCATCAGCCGATATGCAGAGTTGCAACCCGGGAGCATTTCAGATTCCTTTGTTGTCACCATCGCCATCGCACCGTTAGCCACTATCGCCCAGAACTGCGGCGTACTCATCTGCCGGCGCTGCCATGCTGGCCAGCAGTTCCGGAGCGGAGAACAGCGTTCCGTCGTCAAGCCGGCGCAGAAAGCGTCCCAGTGAGAGAGCGCGGACCAGCTTTGGCCAGTGGCCCAGCATCCCACCGTGTGCCTCGGCCTGCGACGGAGATAGTTGCAGCATGGTTTCCATTGCAGGCAGGTCGAGCGCATCGGCGATGAGGTCCACTTCCTTCATCCGCTCTAACTCAACCAGAGCTTCTGCGCGATCCGGTTCGAAGTGGGTGCTGAAATCGGCAGTCTGCAATCCCTTGCGGCACTCGGCGCGTACTTGCTCCGGTAAGCGCCCGATCATTGCTTTACGGATCAACGACCGGGGTATCCCCTTCTCGCAGTAGTATTCGACAGGAATAGAGAGGCAATACTCGATTACCCGCCGGTCGCCCGTCGGATCGGACATACCGACACCGGTGAGCTGCCGGAAGGCAGAAGCACTGGGCCCCAGATCGGACCTGCGCAGAGACAAAAGACGCAACGCGCGGCTGTCGAGCTTGGCGAGGGCTTGCTCCATCGTCATCGGACCGAGATCGTGCTTGCGAGCGAACTCCTGCCGAATCATCGAGTACTCGTGCGTGGCGGCGAATTGACCGCGCAGACGGTAGATTGTGTAACGCGCACATTTAGGCATCCACGGGCGAAGCAGCTCGTATAGGAGAGATCGCCAGCGCCGCGAGCCCCGACGGTGCAGGTCCCGCGCCAGTCGCAGGAAGGCCGCGAGACGTCCTTCCTGCAAGAGCGACTGCAATGCGCGATCGGCGCCATAACTGATGCTGAGGTTGCCCAACTGGCCGATGAGAAGTGTTTCTATGCCGAGCCGTTGAGCCCGCAAGCAGATCTCATAGACCCAATCGTAATTCCACGGGTTGAAGATGGGCTCTTCCTGCGCAGAATTGAAAAGATCAATTACGGAGAACGGCGAATGCGCCCCATGCCGCACTAGAACGTGATCGACGTTTGAGTACATGGCAACTACCGCAGCCGCGTGCGGCCCCTCGTCGGTAAACCGGCCAGGAATCTCAATGGCATGCTCCGGAACCGCCGTGAACGCAAAGAGCCTGCGGCCTTGACGGCTCATCAGCCGCGCCGCTGTGACTGTGACTGAGGAGCTGTCCAGTCCTCCGCTCAGTTGCGAACCAACCGCAGATGTTCCCGTTATGCGGTCCTGTACCGCGCGATCGAGCATCTCCACGAGGCCCTCGGCATATTCGCCCGAATCGTGCAGCCGGAGCAGCGGAGTCTCCTCAGGCTGCCAGAAGCGGCATACGGAAACGCGTCCATCTTCGATGGACATTGTGGTCCCCGGCGGCAGACGGAAGATTCCATCGAAGAAGGTTTCAGGTGTCGGCTCGGGGAAGAGCGCAAGCCACTGCGCAATGTGCCGCTCGTTTGGGCGCGTCACTACGCCCGGCCAACGCAACAGATGGCGTATTTGGCTGGCAAATATCAGATCATTGCCGCACCTGACATAGTAGAGCGGCCAGCTTCCCTGGGGATCGCGGCCTAGAAGCATCCGCTGCGTATGCGCGTCCCACAGAACAAAGGCGTAGTCGCCGTCTAGGTGATTCGGAAATTCGGCGCCCCACTTGCGGTATGCGTGCAACAAAAAGGCTGGCTCATTAACCGGCGCTACTCCCCATTCGCGCGCCCGCTCCGCCTGCCCGAATACTCTCCCGGTGAGTAGCACATTCAGGCCGTCGCAACAACCGGCAGATGCACGGCTCCAGAGTGACACCCTGGAGCCGCCAAACACATAAGAGTAGGCCTGGGGCAGTCCCGCTTTACCACCTAGATCGGCGGTCCTTGTCCCTGAGCCGATAACCCCTAGAAATGATGTGTTCATTCAACAAATCGCTTGGTGAATTGACGAGCTTGTTATCCGGTTGATCGAATGCTCTCGGTACGGCGGCACGCAGCTAACTACCAACATAGATTCCGTCGCCGGAGCCAATGGGGTTGGCGGGGTTCTCGGATTCACTCACCAGCAACTCTTCGACGGCTGGTGTTTGCCAGGGTTTACGAGCGGGATACTCTTGTTTCTGATTGACTTCGGCAGTGCGGTTCACCTTTTCCATGATTGATCTCCTTTGGAGTTAAGAACTATTGTTGATTCTGGTTCGCACGGAGCCATTGGTTCAAGAAGTGGATCGGGGGCAACTTTCATCCTAGTCATCCGATCTCGAACCGTTCTTCATGCAGCCGTTTCACCATAAAACATGGCTCCTATCGGGCATCGTAACCAGGCGAGAAGATCCTGGGAATACCGCCCCGATAGAAATACGTTTACACAGGGTCCTAGCCAAAGTTGTCACCAAATTGTTATTAGAAGGTCATCCGTTCCTGAACCAACATCCCTTGCTATTCACGATGCATTCCTCAATGTTTCATAGGCGCAGGCCGTGCCGACCACCGCAATTAACAGTGCTTCATAGAATCACCGCGCGAAGAAACCGATTTCGACGCAGTGATGCGCCGCTGGATAACCCGTCACCTCAACGCCGCCAACATCTACCCACGCATGTGTAATCAACGTTGTACCTTCGCGGTCGCGTGAGGCACCGCAGTGGATACGGCCCGAAATCCCACGCACATGCAGCATTTGCCATGCGGTCAACGCCCGCGGCAGGCAGACAAGCCGGACAGGCAGTAGTCGGGCAGACCGGTCGACTGCCCAAGAGATTTCCCGTGCAACCATCCGATCCTTGCTCGAATTGTCCCTATGATCTGCGGGAGCATGCAAACGGCCGATGTAGCGAGCAATCAGAGGAAATCTGACAAGTACGAGGGCGAATTTAGCCATGATCAGCCAGAATGCCGCTTCGAGAAGAAGAGAGCATCGTCTCCACGAGAGACTGCGGAATTTACGCCAGAACCGAAGTATGAACATCGACGGCCTTTCGCAGAAGCAACTGATCCAGGAACGCGAGCACCTCCGGCCTCGCCACTTCGGGATCGATTTCAAACTCACGGCCAAGAGTCTTGCACAAATCCGAAACACTGCCCGGGGACTCGAGCAGCTCCCATATGCGTCCGCCCGATCCGGTGAGATTCAAGTAAAACTTGCTCTCAGCGTGCATCATGATGAGGTTCTCGTCCACCCACGCAGCAATCCATCCTTCGCGCCGAGAAATCAAGCTGTTGTCAGTCATTGTGATCAGTCCTCTCGCGAATTGCGCGTCCCTGGCGCAATTCCAAGCTAGTGGCCATGCAGACCGCGTTATGCTCCGATTCGACCAGACGGGCAACTTCGTCCACGCGGTCAAGATCGCATGGGCGGTCCAGACGATATACGGGCACTTTCGCGGCCAGGATGGCAATATGACCGAACAATTGTTGATGTAAACCGAGATTGCGGCCCATCCACCCACGATGGGCCTGGCTTTCGATGAAAACAAAGGCGTCTTTGCCCCAGAGTGGCGATCGTCTCGCTCTATCTCCTGCAGGCGTGCCCAGCGCGTAGATTGCCCCCAATGGAACCGGCTGTTGAATTGCTTCTACCGTCTGCATGGCGGCCATGCCGAAGTGTCCCTTCGGCCCCTGCGTCGACTGCGAATAAATGACCGCCTCTCCCAGTTGAAAGCAATCAATAGCGTCTGGCAGCAGCTTGACCCGCGGAAAGGCGGGCCACAGCATCGGCCGCCTGGGATTGCTCAGATCGATCGCGCAAACGTCATCGCAGAGTAGCGGATGACCGCGCCGCGCGAGGGCCGTCGCAAGGGTGGATTTCCCCGCTCCGCTCGCGCCGGAAAAGATCACGGCCTTATCATCCAAAAGGACGCAAGACCCATGCAGCGGAAACAATCCGTGTCGGTAACAAAGAATTGCAAGCACAGATCCGAACAGATAGGCGCGCAGCAACATTGGATCCACACCCTCTTCTGGCTGAACGGTTACGTGGTCAGCTTCAGGATTCACCCGAAAGCCTGCGACACCCTCCACGCGGAGTGAGACGCCGCTTTCGCTATTCATGCAAAAACCGGCGGCAGTGTCAGCCGGGGCTGATTCCTGCAATTCGATCCGGATGGTCCCCCCGCCGTTCCGTTCCTGCGTTCCGTTCCAGGCTGCCAGCTCCGGCAGTGGCAGGGCCGATTCCACATGCCAGCCGCAGAGAACATATGGACCGTATTGCGGAGAGTTACTAATTGAATTCACGTTAATGCTCCGTCGGGCATGATCCCGAGGTTAGTAATTGAAGCCAGAAACCACGGCGATAATCGTGAGATCATTCTGGCGCCTCGTTTGCAGACAAGCTTCCGGCCTACCATCACTTGACCATTGTTATCGCGTAAGGCGGGTGAATTATGTCACTAAACTGTCAAAGCTTTGTCAATCAATTTGCCAAGTTGCCTCCACAAAGCCATCCTCTTTGCCGTGTCGTACGAAATCTGTATCAAATCTCTGATAACAAAGTCGTTGGTATTCCACTCACCGCAGGGTTCGCTGACGCCGATCATATGGGCGAATTTCCCATACCTTCTGAATGGCGATTGACCCAAATACAGGCCCCGATCCGACAGCAGGCCCTCCTGAAGGGATGATGGCAAGGGAAACGCCGCCGCCGGAAGCGGATGTGCCGAGCCTTTTCGCGGGTTCTGTGCTGCATAGCCCACAAAGCGGGCGGGTTCATTCATCTCCATGCCCGACATGGCCTGGAAGAAGTTCAGGTCGCCTACCGTGTGAGCCAATTCCTCATCTGAAACGCCTTCGGAAACATGGAGATAGAGGGTATAGATAACCCCTGGTTGCGCATCGATCTGCAGATCGCAGATAACGAGGTGATATGTACCGAGATCCGGGTCAGCTGGCGCCACGAACGACAAATCGAACACATGACGTCTGAATGTCGAATTACACCAAAATGCCGATCCAACGTGGGTATCCACATCAATAGGGGGAATAAGGCGATTGGCTGCCCAGGGGGTACTCTTGACCATACATATTGCTATGAGGTGTCGTTCCGCCACCCGCTATCGGAGCTTTCAGCACCCCGAGGTCAACTGCGTGGTTCGAAAAATGCGCAGGACGGGTTAGGCCGTCGAGGAATGACTGAGGCACGCCCTCGATCCAAACGTGCAATTTGTAATTGCCGGGTGGAATCCCGCGAAGCAGGACTGAATCTTTTGCGTCACCCACCGCAAAAAGAGGCGTGTTCAGCGCGATGACTACAGCGCTCATCTCCGGATGGATATTGCAGAATATGTAGGAAACGCCAGCCATCGAGAATCTAACTGATTTGCTTGAGCCTGCCTCGTAAAGGCCCAAGTTAAATCGTTTTCCACCGAAGAGAGAGAAAACATTATGAAAGAATGGATCTCTGTTAGGAAACTCAATGACGCTTCCTACAGGGACTATTTGCAAATGCGGAATGAACGTGCGGTTCTTCTGCAGCAATGTGTAATGACCATGAGAAGGGAACGAAAGAGCCGGTGTGCCTGCCTGCGGCTCCAGCCAAATCACGATTGGCACAGCGCGATGCTTTCCCGGTAGCGACGAGACGATGCGAAGACGTAACTCGGCGGGCGCGCTCGTTGCCGAAGGAGTTTGAGCATATAGGATTCCAGGCGCCAATGTCGCTGCGCAGAGAATCCACCCGCCGAATCTCCTTTTCTTCGTCAAAATTTGTATCCCGCCCCAAGACCGATGATATTGCTACCCGCCGGCGGACCAATAACTGGAA
>JBOGMA010000466.1:0-2056 GCA_050746465.1 Acidobacteriaceae bacterium | reverse complement strand
TCTCAAGCCCCACGCCGTGGCCGGTGGAATGCGTAAAGTACCGGGCGAGTCCGGCCTTGCGCAGAATCGCTCTGGCCGCCTCGTCCACTTCCGCGCAGGTTGCGCCCGGCCGCACGGCCGCGACGCCCGCCTGCTGCGCCTCCAGCACCGCGTCATACGCGGCGCGTTGCTCCGCGCTCAGTTTGCCCACGCAAACGGTGCGCGTCATATCGCTGCAATAACCTTTGAGGATAACACCGAAGTCCAGAGTAATGAATCCGTTGCGCGCTACCCTCTGCTCTGATGCTTTACCGTGCGGCATGGCGGAGCGATTGCCAGAGGCAATGATAGTGCCAAACGACATGCCCTCGGCGCCCATCTCGCGGGCGAGAAATTCAAGCCGCGCCGCAATCGAGGTTTCCGGAACGCCAACGGAGATGTGAGGCAGAAGCTCATTGAAGATGCGGTCGCCGAGCGCAGCGGCTTTCCGCATCAACTTCAATTCCTCTGCGTCTTTCACCATGCGGAGTTCAGCGATGATCGGCTTCTTCAGCGGGACGAAAAAGCTGCGGCGACTTTTTCCGCTCACTGCCGAGCGCATCATGTCGAGGGCGGCGACGGTGGTGTGTTCAGGGTCGTAGCTTGCCTGCTTCGCCAAGGTCTCCAGCAGGGCGCAGGCTTCTTTCAGAGCGGATTTTTTCGCTATCACCACGCGTGCGCCACGGGCTTCCTGCTTTGCCTGCACGATGTAGCGGCCATCGGTGAATAGAACGCATTGCTTGGCGGTAATGACCAGCGCGGCATTGGAGCCGCTGAACCCGCAGGCCCAGCGCACATCAGGAAGGTGCGTCACCAGCAGCGCCGGGAGGTTTTCCTGGTCCATAGCAGCGCGCACGGCGCGTAGACGAACGGCATCTCTCATTCCAGAATTGTCTCAGATGAGCGCGCCTGGAGAAGGATCTCGGGAACAGCCGCCTTCTCCCTTTCCTTCACTTTTTGCGCGGGAGACCCGGCATAAATACCGAAGGGTTCCAGGTCCTTCGTGGCGACGGAGCCGAGGCCGAGAATCGCGCCTTCTCCAATATTGACGCCGGGACCGACTATGGCGCGGGCGCAAATCCAGGCGTATCTTCCGATGGTCATGGGAAAGGAGATCATCTCAAACTGTGGACGATTGTAGAGGTGCGTGGCTCCGCATACGTATGCGCCCTGGGAAAGAATGGCATGGGAGCCGAAGTGAATCGGAGAAGGATTGTAGATTTCCGAGCCGTCGCCGAACGCCACCAGGTCCTCGCAGGAGAGATTCCAAGGAGCCCATATTCTGGCTTTGGGATAGATTTTGCAGCCGGGCCCCAGCTTTGCTCCGAATAGCCGGAGAAGCATTGCTCTCCAGCCAAACATCAGCCGGGGGGAAAACCTGAAGAAGATGGTTTGGCACAAATTCCAAATTCCACGCCGCATCCGGTCCGAAAGCGTGGTCATCGGGCGGTTGTATGGGTCCGCCGCTGCGCTCGTCCCTTGGTTGCCGGAAATTTGCTCTGTCGCCATGATTTTGATCTGTCCCGTTTAGAGTGCGGCAATCCGGTCTTTCAGCCGCAACGTCATCGCCATTAGCGTAAATGTTGGATTGGAACTGCCGCCAGTGGGAAATGTCGAACAGCTCGCTATGTATAGGTTTTCGATGCCATGGACATGCAGATTTCCATCCACGACGCTCGATGCGGGGTCCGTTCCCATGCGTGTGCCTCCCATCATGTGGTAGGTGTCGGTCGCGCATGCCAGCCAGCCGTTTCCATCCTGACTGATCTCCGGACGCCACTTCAAGTTTTCGATATTGATTTCGCGCAGTAATTTGCCGATGGTTGCTGCGAATCTCCTGACCGTCTCGTGCTCCTCTACTCCAACCTTCCAGTCCACTACTCCCACCGGCACACCTAATCTGTCACATTCTTCGGAAATTTTTATGCGGCTCTCGGCTCGGGGCTTCTGCTCGCAGTCAACATGCAGTGAAATTCGCGCGCGCCTCGACACGGCGCGCCGCCCCTTCACCCTGGCGGCCCACGCCAAGTCCAGAATC
>JBOGMA010000465.1:0-3553 GCA_050746465.1 Acidobacteriaceae bacterium | reverse complement strand
GTGGAGGCTTCACCATACATGTATTTTGGAAAGCGTAGAGGGTACTTTGCGTATCCGGTTTTGGCTCTGGCCATTTTTTTCGCGTCCGCGACCTTGCGTGCGCAGAACGACTCATCCCAGCAGCAGACAGAGACTCCGGCTCAGGTAGCGACCCAGACCCAATCGCAGACGACCCAGCAGCGCGTTGAGGTTTTGCGCCGGGCGCAGCAGCGTGTGCGGGCGCGCCGCGAGGCGCGGGTCCGGCGCATCATCGCCGACACCTATTCGCACCAGTATGAGGTGTATTTCGGCGGCGGCTATCTTCGCTTCACTCCCGGCCATGCACTGCAAAAGGTGTCGGAGGGCGGCTGGAATGTTGGCATCACCGACTATTTGCATGGGAAAACGGGCGTGACGGCGGATTTTCGCGGGTACTACGGAACCGCCTTCACCTACGTCAATCAATATCAGGTCTTCGCGCCCAGCATCAGCCAATACACCTTCATGGCCGGGCCAACGTACCGCTTTTTTGAGGGCCAGCATTGGGGATGGAATGCCTATGTCTTGGCCGGCATCGGTCACGGCAACTTTGGCACGGGGACCGGCGGCCTGCCTCCGGAACTGATCGGGCTTTACAAGGACCAGAACGCGCTGAACATAACTCCAGGCGCATCGGTGGATTACAACCTGGGCCCCGGATTGGCCATCCGTCTCAACTCCACGTATCTTTTCAGCCGCTACGGAGGCGATACGCAGAACAACCTGGGGTTTGAAGCCGGGCTCGTCTATCGTTTCGGACGGCAGAAGAAGTAGGGAGGGCACGGCAGAAGCAGACTCGCGGGCGGATTCCGCTCGCCCGCTGCCCCGGTGCTTCGCATGAGAATTCTTCTGGTTGCCAACTACGCGCCCGACGGTCAGAAAAGCATGGCCCGTTACTCCCGGCTACTTGATGCCGAATTACGGAAGCGCGGCTTCGCAACGGAGTTGATCCGACCTGTTCCCCTTGCCGCCAGGTTTGTCAGTCCCAGCAACCCTCTGTTCCGCTGGCTCGCTTATCTGGACAAATTTCTGCTTTTTCCCCCGCGGCTGTGGCTTCATGCTCGAAGAACGGATTTAGTGCACGTCTGCGATCACTCCAATTCGTTCTATCTGCGATGGACGGGGAGCACTCCGAACCTGATCACCGCCCACGACGCGCTAGCCATCCGTTCGGGTTTAGGAGAATTCCCGAAAAATCCGACCCGCTGGTCTGGCATAAGGTTGCAGCGTTGGATTTTGCGCGGCCTCGCGCATGCCGGCCGGATCGTATGCGTATCGCAGAAGACACGGCAGGATTTTGAATCGCTTCTACCCGGCGGACCCGCGATGATCGTGATCCCCAACCCCTTGGACAAGGGATTCCATCCGGCCAGGGCAGAGGACACAGCCGCCCTCCGGAAGTCTCTCGGCATTGCCCCGCATGAGGAATACCTGCTGAATGTGGGCAAGGAGAATTGGCACAAGAATCGCCCGGGAGTGCTTCGTATTTTCGCTGAGTTACGCAAGCTTTCCCGCTTCCACTCGACAAAGCTGGTGATGGCAGGCGCGCCACTGCCTCCGGCGCTGCGCAAAATGGCGGAGGACCTGGGCGGAGTGGTGGATTGTGTCGACCTGCCGGACAGCCAGTTGCGCGCGCTCTACACGGGAGCGCTGGCCCTGTTGTTTCCTTCCCTCGAAGAGGGGTTTGGCTGGCCCATTCTTGAGGCCCAGGCGTGCGGATGCCCGGTCATCACCACCGCACGGCCTCCCATGAGCGAAGTGGCCGGAGCAGCCGCGATTCTTATCGACCCTGAAGACGAGAAGGCCGCAGCGGCGGTCATTGATGCGCGCATCGGCGAAAGAGAAGCGCTCCGTCAGGCAGGTTTGGAAAACGTTCGCGCCTATTCCATAGAGGCCGCCATGGACCGTTACTGCGAGGTCTATAGGCAAGCAACTGCGACTTCAGCGCCGTCATCGAGCCGCGACGCGGACCAGAACGTCACACCTGAGCGGCCGCGGGTCTAGCCAGCACCCCATCCTTCTGGAGCATGTGCCGAATACCGCGCAGTGCCTGCCTGGTCCGCTCTTCGTTTTCAATGAGCGAGAAGCGCACGTGGCCATCTCCATACTCGCCGAACCCGATACCCGGGCTTACCGCCACCTTCGCTTCCTTCAGAAGCAGGGTTGAGAACTCCAGGGAGCCCAGGTGCCGGTACGGTTCGGGAATCGGCGCCCAGACGAACATCGTTGCTTTGGGCAGCGACGCGTCCCATCCCAGCTTGTTGAGCCCCTGCACCAGAACATTGCGCCGGGCGCGGTAATTTTCGCAGATCTCCGAGACACACTCCTGCGGGCCTTCCAGCGCCAGAATGGAAGCAACCTGTATGGGGGTAAATGTTCCGTAGTCAAAATAGCTCTTGAGACGCGCCAGGGCGGCGACCAGGGTCTTATTGCCGACCATGAACCCTACACGCCAACCCGGCATGTTGTAGCTCTTCGAAAGAGTGAAGAACTCCACCGCAATGTCCTTTGCGCCGGGAACCTCGAGGATGGAAGGCGCCCGGAATCCGTCGAATACAAGGTCCGCGTAGGCCAAATCATGCACCAGCCAGATGCTGTGCTGTCGGCAGAGCTCAACAATGCTCTCAAAGAACGCCAGGTCCACGCACTGAGTTGTCGGGTTCGCCGGAAAGTTCAGAATCAGCATCTTCGGCTTGGGATACATCAGCGGTATCGTCTGCTCCAGTTGCGCAAGGAAGCTTTCCGTATCGTGAATCGCCATACTGCGAATATTGGCTCCGGCGATCACTGGACCATATATGTGTATGGGATAGCTCGGGTTAGGCACGAGGACCACGTCGCCCTGATCGAGCGTCGCCAGGCAAAGGTGAGCGATCCCCTCCTTGGAGCCGATCGTGACAATGGCTTCGGTATCCGGATCGATTGCCGCTCCGTAGCGCCGCTCATACCAGTTGGCGATGGCGCGGCGCAGCCGGGGAATGCCTCGGGAAAGGGAATAGCGGTGAGTTTCCGGTTTTCGGGCAGCCTCAATCATCTTGTCAACAATGTGCTGCGGGGTGGCTCCGTCCGGATTCCCCATTCCAAAATCAATGATGTCTTCACCACGGCGGCGAGCTGCAGCCTTCAGATCCCCGGTGATATTGAATACATAGGGTGGGAGTCGCTTGATTCTCGAAAAATTTTCCACTTGTTTGTCTGCTTTGTGGTTACTATATATCTTTCAGGCAAGCAAAGCAGATAGACGATGCAGGACACTTGATCCCACGCCTGAAGCAAGTAATTCGGATCGTTTTTTTTGTGCCCAGACGCAGGCTTCCGGCTCTATGTTCGGACGGCTCCCCCGGTTGGAATCACCCTGTTTCTTTGTTTCTGTTCTATCTGCCAATTACAGAAAGAGCACATGGCGACTTCGGAGTACATTCCGGAAAAGGGCACGTCTGCGGGAGAAATGCCTCCTCCTCAGCCGCTGCGGCCGCAGAAACCCGGTGGTTTTTTCAGGGCTTCCATGCTCGCTCCGCTGCCTATGGTATTCAAC
>JBOGMA010000464.1:0-4575 GCA_050746465.1 Acidobacteriaceae bacterium | reverse complement strand
GTGCGTGAAGTATTCGCCGTAATCGGCATTGCGGATCACGGCGCGCGCCGCGTCGTCGGCCTGCCATCCGGCTATGGGCTGGTTGTTGGCGAAGGCTTCCTTTACCGTTTTGATGGTGGCGTCGCGGGCAGCTTTCACGGTGGAAAACACGTGTTGCTCGTGTTCGGAAGGCTCGCGCCCGACGACGCCTGTCCAAGTGATGTCGTAGTAGCAGGTTCCGGGGCGGTTTTTGCGCGCCCATATATCAATGAGGACGAAGTCGCCGTCGCGGATTTCCTTAGCATTCTTGAATGCCGGTTCGTAGTGGGAGTCGGCGCTGTTCTCGTTGACCGAAACATTGGTGCCGTGCTCCCAGGCAAGGTCGGCGCGGCGCATCGCCTCCTGAAGCCACTGCACCATATCGTATTCAGTGACGCGACCGGAGCGGACGCGGCTGCCCATTTCGCGGAATCCTTCGGCAAGAATCTCGTCGAGCGCCTGCTGGGCTTCGTAATGGCTGGCAATCTGCTCGTCAGTCAGCACAGCCTCAAAGCGGCTCACGAGGTCGGCGGAGGTGACCACAGTTTTGCCCAGCTCGCGGAGGACCTCGACGGTTCCAGCATCGACGAGTGAGACATACATAATGGTGTTGCGCGGAGAGTATTGCATGGCGATGCGCTGAAATGGCGCGACCATCGCCGCAAGGCCAGCGTCCAGTTCCTGCCAGGACGAGTAGACGCCTTTGGTGCCGGGAAGCGCATCGAGCCGTCCCGCCTCAATGCGGTGGACGAGTTTGCGGGGCTCGCCTTCGGCGGGAACCAGATAGTACCAGCGTCGCGTGACCAGAGCGTCTTCCGGAAGACCGAGAATGCGGTAGCCGATGGGATCGCGGTAGTGATGGTCGTAGAAGAGCCACGCATCCATGTTGTTGTCGCGCAGCGCCGCCTGAATCACTTCGAGTTGCATTCGATGCCTCCAACTTCTTAAGGAACGTTCCAGTCTATAGCGGTCGGTTCGGCTTTCTCAAAAATCAAAACCCCGGCCGCGGAGCCGAGGTTCTGATTGAATTGCGAGTCACTGAACGCCAGGCGCTACTTCCTGCCGTGGCTGGTCTGGTCGATGGCTTCGTCGAGCATGGTGTAGAGCTTGTTGAAGTCCGTAACTTCCTTATAGCGCGCCGCGCCGCCTGAGCCGTCGGTTACGATCCACGCGGTTGGCGTTTGATGGACGCCAAGCCGTTCGCCGAGAGCGTAGTCGGCTTTGACGTCAGCGGTGAGCTTGCCTTGTGGGTCGATGGCAAACGGCATTGAGATGCTGTGCTGCTGCGCGAACTTCTGCGTGAAGTTGCGGAGGTCGTCCTTGGTTTCTATGTTGATCTGATTGGCGAAGACCGCGTCGCGATACTGGTTGCCGAGGTCGTGGCCCTGCGTGTCGAACCAACGAGCATTCACCGCGCCCTGGAAGCTCCAGTTATGCTGCGGCAGGGGAAAGTCGTGACGAATCCAGGGTACGTGGTACTTTGCCGATGCGGCCATGAGCACGGGATTTTCGCGTCCGCACATGGGGCATTCGAGATCGGCGAATTCGACGATGGCTACATGAGCCCCCGGAGGAGGCTTGAGCACCTGCGCCTTCAATTGTGCTTGTGACTGGGCCATCGCGGTTCCCAGCGTGACCAAAAAAGCAGCGAGAAATACACCGACTTTGCGAATCATAGCGTGTGGTTTCATCTTATCCCGAATCATCGCCTTTCCGCACCGGACGGGGCTGCTCCGGTACACTTACGAATGGACGGAAGGCGGGCAGTATCGTTATCCGCCGACGGTCCCGAGGAAAAGTTCGACATGCGTTATGTGATTGCCGCTCTCGCTATTCTTGGCATCGTGGTCTCGGTTCTCGCGTTTCAGATTCACTACTCGAACGCTGTTCAGCCGTGCGACATCAACTCGCGGTGGGACTGCGGGATTGTGAACCACAGCCGGTATTCGATGATTGGGCCGGTTCCGGTGGCGGCCATCGGCATTGTCGGATATTTCGTTCTGGCGGTGCTGGCGTTCTGGCGGAAGCGCAGTCTTACGCTGATCGCCTCGCTGATCGGACTGGGCTATGCGCTGTACCTGACAAATATTGAGGCTCACAAGCTGGACGTGTGGTGCCTGTACTGCGTGAGCTCGCAGATTCTGATTGCGCTGATCACGCTGCTGGCGATCTTCTGGGCATTTATGGGGAAACCGCGACCGAGGACCGCCTAGCTCGAGCTTCAAGAGAAATGCGCCGAAGCAGAGGCTTCGGCGCATTCTGTTGTTCGCGAGGATGATTAAGCGTTGACCGGCTCGCCAGCTTCAACCTTGTCGTACCAGGAGTGAGCGGCCTTGAGGGCGCGGTTGACGTTGTTGATGTTCTCAACGCCCGTGGTGTTCAGCCACTCCTCGAAGGCTTTGGCGCCTTTCTGGGCGTAGACGGCGATGCCGTCCTTCCAGGTGGCGCGGCCGCAGAGGACTCCGTTGAAGCTGGTTCCACTTTCCGCAGCCAGTTCCAGCGTTTCGATGAACACGGGATTGCTGACGCCAGCTGACAGATAGATGAACGGCTTGTGCGTGGAGGAAGCTGAAACGCGGAAGTGCTCGAGGGCCTCGGCGCGGGTGTAGGCCTGCTCGCCCTTGAAGGCTTTGGTCCCGGCAACGAATTCCATCTGGATGGGGACCTCAACTTTGAGAACATCCACTTCGTAGCGGGCTTTGCCGAACTCCTCCATGGAGCCGGTCACGACATCGGGCTTGCGTTTGGCGTAGGCCAGGGACTTCTCGCCTTCGCCGTGCACGTCGTAGCCGACCAACTCGAGGAAGAAGGGGATATCGTTCGCGCGGCACTCGTCGCCGATGCGCTCGACCCAGGCCTGCTTGTGGTCGTTGATGGCCGACTTCTCGTACGGGGTGTAGTAGAGCAGGATCTTGATGCAGTCGGCTCCGGCTTCTTTAAGGCGGCGCACCGACCAGAGGTCGAGCAGGTCGGGCAGGCGGCCTGGAAGAGCCGCGTCATAGCCGGTCTTCTCATAAGCCAGCAGCAGGCCCTTGCCGTTGCGACGCTTGGAGGCAGGAAGGCCGTACTCGGGGTCGAGCAGAATGGCCGAGGCGTGCTTGGTCAGAACTTCGGTCACGAGTTCCTTGAACTCGATGAGCGCGGAGTCGGGAAGCTCGGCCACGCCCTTCTCCTTAGCGAGCGACTTCTTGAGTGAGCCGCGCTGATCCATTGCTGCGGCGGCAATCACGCCGCGTCCATCGGACACGGCCTTCATCCCGGCCAATTTGCCGGGGGTAAGCTTGGTAGACATGGTTCGGTTCTCCTGCTTCTTGCCTCTTCGAAGGCGGGTTTGGATGGAAAACTGCGTTCAATTCCAGTGTAAACGACCAGCCTGTGCGTTGAGCGGTATTTTCAACTCCGGCAAGCAGATTCCCTGCTTCTCAGAGCGGCTGGCTTTTGGATTGGCTCGTGCCGGGTGGAAAGGCGGGGTTGATGGACCGGCTGCACGTATGATGAATTCGAGGAAATTGAGAATGGCAATCAGCGGGATAGGTATCGTCACCAACAGAGTTCGGCTTGCTTTGGCCGTGTGTGTTTTCATTCCGGTGCTGGCTGTCGCCCAGTCTCCGAACACGCTTACACCGCAGGAACAGCAGCAGGGATGGCAATTGCTCTTCAACGGACACGACCTTAAAGGTTGGCATTCCTATCTGGAAAAAAATACGGGCAAGGACTGGTCTGTTGTTGACGGGGCCATCCAGCTCAAAAAGACGAACGAAGATCCGCCCGCGGACTACGCCGATCTCGTCACCGACGGCGAGTATGCCAACTTCGACCTCAAGCTCGAGTGGAAGGCCAGGCCCTGCATCGATAGCGGAGTGATGTTTTTTGTGCATGAGTCGCCCGAGTACCACCACTCATGGGAGACGGGCGTCGAAATGCAGATTGCCGACCTGGCCTGCACCGTGCCCGACAGCCGCGTTCTTAAGGAGCGGTCCGGCGATATTTTCGACATGATCTCCGACCCGGTGGAATGGGTGAAGCCGGCCGGCGAATGGAACCAGTTCGAGATCATCGCCGATCACGGCCATCTGCAGCTCTTCCAGAACGGCCACAAGGTCATTGATACGCAGTTGTGGGACGACAACTGGAACCGCCTGGTAGCCGGGACCAAATTTGCGCACATGCCCGGCTACAGCAAGTACCGCGTGGGACGCATTGCTCTGCAAGGCGATGAACCAAAGGGCGAGCCGGGAGTGAAGCTTTCCTTCCGCAACATCAAGATCAGGCCGCTCTAAATGGACAGCGCCACCGCCAGCCAAGGATGAAAGGCCGTTGCCGCCTTTGCCTATTCCGGGTAATTATAGTAGACCGGTTTTATCTTGAAATTACGCAAAATATAGAAAACAAAGGGTATAACGATAAAATATCTGGAATCATTGAGATACGTTTTGGCTAGGCGGAGATGGAGAGGCTGTGGAAAATCCTTGTCAAGAGGTAAATTGCATAAGTTGCTTGGAATGTGTAACTTAAAAATGCAGTTGAATTATTTGAATTTGGTATTCTGAACTTAAG
>JBOGMA010000463.1:0-2360 GCA_050746465.1 Acidobacteriaceae bacterium | reverse complement strand
CATCGTGATGATGACCCGCGACCGCATCTTCGCGGCCCGCGACCCGCGCGGCTTCCGACCGCTCTCGATGGGGCGGATTGAAAACGAAAACGGGCCGGACACCATTGTCTTCGCCTCGGAAACCTGTGCCTTCGACCTTCTGCACGCTAAATACGTGCGCGACGTGGAGCCGGGCGAGCTGGTCATGGTCTCGAGTGACGGCGTGACCAGCCGCCGCTTCGCCAGCGGATTCACCCAGGCAAGCTGCATTTTCGAGCACGTCTATTTTGCGCGGCCCGACAGCAAAATCTTTGGTCGCTGGGTGCAGCAGAGCCGCGATGAATTAGGCCGCCAGCTTGCGCGCGAGGCTCCGGTGGATGCCGACCTGATCGTGCCGGTTCCGGACTCAGGCGTCACGGCAGCGATCGGCTATGCCGCCGAGAGCGGGATTCCCTTCCGCTTCGGACTCATCCGCAACCACTACGTTGGCCGCACCTTCATCGAGCCGGAGCAGCGCGTCCGCGACTTCGGCGTGAGACTCAAACTGAACCCGGTCCGCAATCTGCTGGAGGGCAAGCGCATCGTCCTGATCGACGACTCGATCATCCGCGGAACCACAAGTCGCAAGATCGTCCGCATGGTCAGAGCCGCGGGGGCGAAGGAAGTCCACATGCGGATCAGTTGCCCGCCTACCATTTCGCCTTGCTATTACGGAGTGGATACGCCGCGCAAAGCAGACCTGATTGCCGCCAACAACTCCGTTGAGGAGATTCGGCAGTTCGTAGAAGCTGACTCGCTCGCCTACCTGTCTCTCGACGGCCTGTTGAAGGCATGCGGCAGCGAAGACATCCAGTTCTGCGTGGCCTGCTATACGGGCAAGTATCCGACGAAGATCACCGACGTGGATGTGGAAGAGATACTTCCGGCTGGCGTCGGGCGGTAAGGCAGAAGGCCAGAAGCCAAGGACCAGCAGGCGCTTTTGCGTCGTCGATCTATTCTCTTTTCGATCAACTGCTGTAGTTCATTGATTTTACTGGGTTTTCAACAATCCTATTCTTTGTTATTTTATTCAATTCAAAGATCTTTCGGGAAAGTTCTTTTCTCTCAATAATTTTCAGGAAATTCAGTTTATAGACCGCCGGTGGCCAGGGCCTCAGGGGCGAGTGTCTCCGTTTTTTCGACATCGACACCTTGTCAATTTTTCGGCAAATTGCCGTACCTCATTGATTTTGCTGAGTTTTCAGCAATACTCGCCATTCTACTTCATTGATTTTTAAGGACTTTCAACAATTCCGCCCCCATAATGAGGAAAGGGCGCAGTTTGCGGCTGCGCCCTTCTGGAAAATTGTTCCCTAAGTTCAGTATAGCAATCTGCGGAAATTCAAATGCATCGCGCAAAAGCCTTGGTCTGTTGCATTTAAGCTGAGTCACCTCTTGACAGGTCGCTGAGCCGGTTGCAACGCCTACATATTGGTGTGGCCGTGGCGCATTTCCTCGTTGAAGGTGGGCTTAGTGATGGCAAGGGCTTTTTCCATCTTTTCGTGATACTCCGCGGCGCGGGCCTGCAGTGAGAGCGTGGCGATTGCGGCGTCGCCTTCCAGCTTCAGCAGACCTTGCTTTTCCAGGTCACCCGCCATGCGCTGCAGTTCGTGCTCGGTGGTATTGAGGTACTGGGCGTCGCGGGGGTCGGCGACCCACACGGCTCCGTTGCCGCCGAGCGCACCGGATAACCAGTAAACCTTCATGGCAAGGAATTCCTGGCGGGTGGCGTCGGTTGTGTCGGTAAAGAAGAATTGCTTCTTCCACTGCGAGTAATAGCGAGTGGTGACAGGAACGGGCTGGCGGTTGCCGCTCTTGAGCAGCTCAAGCTGGCCGCGGTCGAGGGTTTTGCGGACGGCGTTGTAGATGAACGTCTCGGAATAGGGCTGTTCGGGCGCGGGGACGATTTCGGCGAAGGTCACGGTCATGCTGGCGGAAACCAATGCATGCAGCGGCGAGTCGTGTCCATCCTCAAGATGTACGGTGCCATGAACCACGTAGCTGTCCGCTCCGGAAGTGGAGCGGTGAAAGGGCCAACGGAAGCCACTGAAGCGAATCGGAAGGCCTTCCATCGTGACATACACGTCGGGGCGCGGGTTCAGGAGGCGACGGGCCTCTTCGCGCAGGTGCGAGGTCATTTCCGGGAGCAGCTCGGGCTTGTGGAAGTCGAATGCCTCGCTCAGCTCAAGGGTGAGGGAGCGTTCGGCATTGTGGGCCATGCCGAGGCGGAATTTTGCCGTGGGATGGCCGGCGGTGTCGGTGCCGGATTCAGCCGAGAGTACCGTGAGGCCGGCGGCCTGGGCGGCGGAGTCGATTTTTTGCGTCAGCGAGCTTTCCAATTG
>JBOGMA010000462.1:0-4664 GCA_050746465.1 Acidobacteriaceae bacterium | reverse complement strand
CTGCAAGACACCCAGACCATCGACCCCGGCCTTCTCGACGCCAACGGCAAACCCGTCCCCGTCCAGATGATGGCCGTGAAGCCGCGCAGCATTCTCTAATTTAGAGAAAGCCAGAGCAAAGGCCATCCCCGGCTGGGGGTGGCCTTTTTGCTTGCGGGCGAAGTCAGGGCTCAGGGTTCAGGGCTCAGGGCTCAGGGCTCAGGGCTCAATGAAGTGGACGATCAGATGATGAAATTTCGATTCAAAATCTCGCAAAATATTGAAAAGACATGTCAAGCTTGCAAAACATTGGAAATAAAGGATTTCTGCCGGAGGACCAAGCCCGGAGGATTTCCACAGATTGAATTTGTCAAGAGGGTAATTTTTTAAGCTACTGATTCTAAATCGAATAAAGTTGCCGAAAGATGCATGTGAATTATCTGGAGTTGGTATTCTTAAGAAAAGGGCAAATTGTTCACGCGAAGGCGCAGCCAATGGTTGCGCCTTTGCTTTTCAGAGCCCCTGCCGAGTTTAAGGAGAGAACCATGTCCAATCCCGCGCCCATTTGCACGCACATCAAGACGGAAGGAATCCGTTGCGGCTCGCCCGCCGTTTCGGGAACCGATTTCTGCCACCACCACTCGGCGGTGAAGATGGCGCTGGGGAAGGCTCCGTCGCGGAAGGGGCAGCGTGGAGGGTTCGAGCCGATTCCCTTTGTTTTTCCTGAAGACCGGGCTTCGATGCAGATCAATTTTTTCCTGCTGCTGCAGGCATTTAATGAGGGGCGGGTGGATTTGCGGAATTACAGGGCGATGTTGGGCATGCTGAAGGCGATGGCGGCGAATCTGGGAAAGACGGGGTCGCTGGTGGAACAGGCGAGCGATCAGCGATCAGTGGTCAGCGGTCAGGAGAGAGGCAATAGGCAAGAGGCAACAGGCAATGGAGAGCGGGATAAGGGCGCGGGTGGGGAGAAACCGTTTGAGTTCAGTCCGGAAATGTTCGCCAAGTTTGAGGAGATTGAGCGATTGGACCCGAATGATCCGAGCTACGCTGATCGCATCCGGGCCGCCGTTGCCGAAGGCCTGGGAGAATTGAAGGCGCAAGGGCTCGACCTGATGTCGTTCGGCGGATGATTTGGTCAGATTGCTCAGTCTGAAAATAGGGCCGCAACTCCGGCTCAGGCATTCATTTCGACTCGACGTAGGCTGAGCAACGCTATCCTGATCAAATGGCGCTAGTTCCTTGCATACCTTTGCCAGTTCAAGACAAGCCAGTTTGTTGAGATCGGTTCTTACCTGCTCACCACCGGCAGTTCCAGATGCGAACCCGCAAAAATCTTCTGCTCGGCCTTCACATAGTCCTGCGGCTTCGCCGTCATGATGTTCGGAACATAGGTCTGCGGGTTCCGGTCGTACAGCGGAAACCAGGTGCTCTGCACCTGCACCATGATGCGATGTCCCGCCCTGAAGACGTGGTCTGCCGCATGCAGGCTGTACTTGTATTCCTCAACTTGATTGGCGGGAATCGCCTCAGGGTGCTCGAAGCTCTTTCGATACCGCCCCCGAAAGATCTCCTCGGCAATCATCAGTTGATCGCCGCTCATCTTCGCCAGCGTCCGCTCCTGCCCCGGCGCGCAGTTGATGGGAAAGGTTGGATTCACGTCGATGAGCTTCACCACCCAGTCGCTGTCCGTCCCCGAAGTGGACGCAAACAGGTCAGCCGTCACATCGCCCGTCACTGTGACGTCATGGGTCAGTACCCGGCTCGTCCACACCGCAACGTCCGGACGATGATCGTAAGGCCGCTGGTCCTGCGCCAGCCACGTGTACCAGCCCGACCCTCCGGGAGCGTAAGTCGCCTCAATAGGTCGCTTCCGGTAGTTCACCGGATGCGCCGGGTCCGAGACATACTCCGTAAACGCGCTCGTATTCTGCGGCCTCGCAAAGCTGAGCGAGTGGTCCGGATTCAAATACAGGTCGCGCTCCACCGTATCCTTCGGCGGCCACGCATCGTAGCGCATCCAGCGGTCCGACCCGGTCTGGAAACTCGCCACATCCTTCAGCGCGAACCCCGGCTGATCCTTCAGGTAGTACGCAAAAAACGGAGCCTCAATCCGCTGCCGAAACGTATCCCCTGTAGCCGACCCAAAATCCAGAGCGCCCAGATGCCGCGTCGTCCGCACCCACTCCCCATGGTTCCACGGCCCCAGAACCAGGAACACTTCGTGCTTCGTGTCATGCGGCTTCAGCGCCGCAAACTGCGCCTGCGGCCCCCACATATCTTCCTGGTCCCAGTAGCCGCCAACCTCCAGCGTTGGAACCGCAACAGTGGTGAGGTGCGGCTGCACGGCACGGGCTTGCCAGAACTGGTCATACTCCGGATTCTTCAGGAACGCCTTCCACGTCGGCAGGTCGATAAGCCCGCCCTTCCTGCCCGCCGCCGCCGCCGAACCCGCATTCAGGAAATAGGTATAAGCATCCTCGCTCAGCTTCCCGAACGTCGCCTTCTTGCTCGACTCCATCCCCAGCACGTAGTCATACCCGTAGCTCTGCCGAAACGCTCCGTTGTGGAAGAAGTCATCCCCAATCCACACATCCGTCATAGGAGCCTGCGGCGAAATCGCCTTCACCGCTGGATTCGGATCAATCCCCGCCTCCGTCGCCAGAAACCCCGGATACGACACCCCCAGCACGCCTACGCGCACGTTGTTGTCCGGAACATGCTTCAGCAGCCACGCCACCGTGTCATAAGTGTCCGTGCTCTCGTCAATGTCATGCGAGTCGGGCGAGTTAGGGTCATGATGCGCGGCCAGCGGACGCATCATCACAAACGTTCCCTCCGACTCATACCGCCCGCGAATGTCCTCCATCACAAAGATGTATCCGCTCCGAGCCAGTTCCGTGTACTCCTCGTTGATGGTGTCGGAATTCGCGCCGTCCACGCCATAAGGTGTGCGCTTCATCAGGAACGGCAGCGGTTCCTTCGTATCCGTGGGCCGCAGAATGATGGCGTGCAGCTTCACCCCATCGCGCATCGGAATCATCACTTCCTCGCGGCTGTAGTGCCGGAAGTGGTTATGTACGGGCTTGTCGCTGATCTTGGTCGCGTAGGCTTGCTGGCCGCGCTCCTCACGACGGACTTCCGTCACGTCCCCCGCCGCGTTGACCGTAAAGACAAACTCCGGCCCGTGGTTGGGAGTGGCAAACGTCGCCTCGGAATCCGTTTCGCCCTTGGTGGAAAGCGCAGTCGCCGCCGCACGTGCCGCCTCCACCGTCAGGTGGTCGCCCGTATGGAACACCGAGAGCACAATGTCCGGCTCCTCTACATAGCGGTATTGACCAACGAACCGGTCCAGATTGTGGTGAGCAGCCGCAAACGCGCAAACCGAAACAACCAGGGCGAGAACAAACGCAGAAGCAGAGCGAACCATCCGTATCCCTCGAAAACAGGGTACAGTGATTGAGCGTTCAGCGGATCGTTACTGCGATGGTTCCAAATAAACCCCGAACTCCGCAAGCGCAATGCACACCGGAGAAGACGTGATGCGCAACCGCAGCCGCTGAGCTTCGATCGGGCTGTCAAAAGGCACCAGACGGCAGGAGCCGACGCTCGTCGACTGCGCAATCTGCGACCACGCTCTCTTGCGCCAGGCGTCAATGGCGAAGGCCTCGATGCGCTGCCCAAGCTGAATCGCCTCCCGCAATCGGATGAGGTTGAACTTCGCAGGGCGCGGCAAGTCGAGAGTCAGCGTCGGCGTGGTCACGGAGTCATCAGTGGCCCAATAGGTGTCGGGATCGCCGTCCAGCAAGTTCGCCGGGCGATAACGCCTCTCGTTTCCACGAACGTTGGAGCCATGCAGCGTGGCATGCGCGGCGAGGTCGGTGTGGAATGTCGCTTGCCGGATGCCTTCAAATCCGCGCAACGAGGCAACATCTTCCGGCGAAAGCAGCCCCTTGCGATTCGGCGGAACATTCAGCAGCAGACTGGCCCCGCGCCCAACCGACTCGCGGTACAGCTTCATCAACTCGTCCGCAGTCTTCACCTTCGCATCTTCGGCCGCGTGCCAGAACCATCCCGGCCGTATCGAAACATCACACTCCGCAGGCATCCACTGCGTACCATGCAGCGTACCGTCCTCCAACTGCTCCGTAGTGCCGCCGTCCACGGTTGAGTTGTTGGGCGTGAAGGTCGACCAGCAGGTTTCGCCCGCGATTCCCTTTTCATTGCCCACCCAGCGGATGTCCGCGTTATGATCGCCGCCATGAATCACGGCCTCCGGCTGCAAGCGCCGAACGATGGCATAAGTCTTCGGCCACTCGTAGTAGGTGTAGGGATCGATGTGGCGGGTTTCGCGCGCGCCGCCGTAGTAGCCTGAGCCGCCATTCGCCTGGTCAAACCATACCTCGAAAACAGGCCCGTAGTTGCTCAGCAGTTCCGTAACCTGCTCGCGATAGATCGGCAAATAAGCGGGCGTGCCGTAGGCCGCGTTGTTGCGATCCCACGGCGAAACGTAAATCCCGAACTTCAGCCCGTGACGTCGCGCAGCGTCGGAGATGGCTCGAACCACATCCCCCTTGCCGTCCTTCCACGAGCTGTACTTGACCGAATGCTTCGTGGTTTTCGTCGGCCAAAGGCAGAATCCGTCGTGATGCTTACAGGTCAAGATCACGCCCTTCATCCCGCCC
>JBOGMA010000461.1:0-4493 GCA_050746465.1 Acidobacteriaceae bacterium | reverse complement strand
CGATTGCAAAAATGCGCGCTGCTCGCGTGTTTCGCGACGCAGCAACAGACGCTCAGCGGCTTTCCGCTGGATTTCGAGCGATTTCGGATCGCGCCTGTTTACGACTTCTCTCAACCTCCGAACGGCGGTTCTGTTCTTTACGATCGCTTTCCGTGGGGAGTCGCCTCGACGCAGTTTTGCGCAATGGCGCGGGAGGCGCTGGAGATTCCATGCCTCTGACGGTGCTCAGTGTCGCTTATTCTTTTGCTCCCGTAGGCCCGAACGCGGTGGGCGGCGCGGAGCAGATTCTCACGGAGTTGGACAGGGCGCTGATGGCCGCCGGACATCGTTCGCTGGTGCTCGCCTGCGAAGGCTCGCAAACAATGGGTGAACTGTTCCCGATTCCGTGGCTCGGCGAAGGTATCTATGACGCGGACAGCAAGCTATGGTGGAAGAAGCAGCGGCAACTGGAGTTGAATCACATTCTGGCCACGCAGGAAATTGATCTGATCCACATGCATGGGCTGGATTTCCATGAATACAGACTGCCCGCCGATATTCCCGTGCTGGTCACGCTGCATCTCCCCATCTCGTGGTATCCGCGCGAGATATGGTCGCGATATCACGCGAATGTTCAATTTCAATGTGTGTCGGATACGCAGCGTCTCTCCTGCCCGTCGGAATTTGCGGATATACCGGTAATTCGGAATGGCGTAGTCCTGCCTGGGTCGACGGAGAGGAAGTCTGAGTTTGCATTGGTGCTGGGGCGAATCTGCCCGGAGAAGAACCAGCACGCTGCGCTGGATGCGGGCTCGCTTGCCGGGGTGCGAGTGTTGCTGGGCGGCCAGGTTTTTCCCTATCAGGAGCACAGGGCATATTTTCAAGAGCAGATTGTGCCGCGCCTGGGTCCGCGGGAAAGCGGGATCGAGCACCAATTTCTGGGACCATTGGCGCCTCTGAAAAAACAGCAACTCCTTATGGAGGCGAAATGCCTTCTGCATCCCACGCTCGCTCCGGAAACGAGCTCGCTGGTAGCGATGGAGGCGATGGCGGCTGGGACCCCGGTCATCGCATACCCATCAGGCGCGCTACCCGAAATTATTGACACCGGCGTCACGGGATTCCTGGTGGATAACGTGGAGGATATGGCCACTGCGATTGACCACGTCGAAGAACTGCGGCCGGAAGATTGCCGCTCCGTCGCGAGGGAAAAGTTTTCCAGGGAGCGCATGATTCAGGATTATTTTCGACTCTACGCCGCAATCACCAAGCGGGAAGCGCGGAACGAGCGGGAGAAGCGGTACGCCTGAGATTCTGCGCACGAGCGCGGGTTTGGAGGCGTTCCCGCCAGCCGCGAGGCTTGCGCGCCGGCACGCTGCCGCCGACGCATCTCACCGAGACTCCGGCCCGCGAAAGGACGGAGATCATCGACACCCGAGCCCGCGACAAAATCTGGCCCGCTAAGCCTTTTGTCGCCCACGGTTTCAAATGCGATCGCAATCAATCTTCCGGCAGCGGTGGATAATCCACATAGCCTTCAGTTCCATGGGAGTAAAAGGTCTGCGGCTCCGGAGCGTTCAACGACGCGTCGTCGGCAAATCGCTTAGGCAGGTCGGGGTTTGCAATGAAAAGCTTGCCGAAAGCAACGGCATCGGCCTCGCCGCGCTCCACGACTTCCTCCGCCGTCTGCTTCGTGAATCCGTCATTCATAACCACAACGCCGCCGAAGGCCTGCTTGAGCAACGGCCCGAGATGCTCGGGCCCCAGCGGGTCGCGCACGCAGATGAAAGCGAGTTTGCGTTTTCCCAACTCTTTCATGACATAAGTAAATGTGTTGATGGGGTCGGAATCGCTCATGTCATGGGAGGGCGAATGCGGCGCGAGGTGCATGCCGATCCGTTCTGGACCGAAGACCGAAATCGCGGCCTCGGCGCACTCCAGCATCAGGCGCGCGCGGTTCTCCACTGAGCCGCCGTACTTGTCGGTGCGATGATTTGTTCCGTTCTGCAGAAATTGGTCCAGCAGATAGCCATTTGCGCCATGAAGTTCCACTCCGTCAAAACCTGCCTCTTTGGCGTTCTGCGCGCCTCGCCGAAACTGCTCCACAATCGCCTTCACCTCGTCCTTGCTCAATGCGCGCGGAGTTTCAAAGTCAGTGACGGGACGCACCAGGCTCACGTGGCCCTTTGGCTTAATAGCGCTTGGGGCCACAGGCAATTGCCCGTTCAGAAACAGAGGATGGGAGATGCGTCCGACATGCCAGATCTGCATGAAGACATGGCCGCCGGCGTTGTGCACAGCTTTTGGAATTGCCTTCCAGGCGTCGACCTGCTGCTGATTCCAAATGCCGGGAACTTGGCGGTAGCCCACTCCCATGGGGTCCACTGGAACGCCTTCTGTGATAATCAGCCCCGCTCCGGCGCGCTGCTCGTAGTAATTTGCCATCAGCGGAGTGGGGACGTTGTCTTCTGTCCCCCGCAGGCGGGTGAGCGGCGACATAAAAACGCGGTTCGGCAAATCGAGATCACCGACGCGAATGGGGCCCAGCAAGGACGGCATAGAAATTCCTCCAGTTTTCAGCTTCGTCGCATTGGATGAGAGTGGAGCGCGAAAGTTGCGGGGCGCTTCAAGTGTAGCTTCTGGAGCCGGTGGCATCCTGCTCGCCTTTGGCATCGTCAGAGCAAGAAACGGCCCCTAAGCCCAGGCATTCCGGGGCGCGGAATACGAAAAAGAAAGGTCCAGAGAGAAAACCAGCGGTCCATTCTGAAACGCAATTCGTCTAATCGGAAAGAAATCGGAACCAGGCCGGCTTGACGTTTCGGCCCGGTTCTATTCAAGATGTACCAAGCTATTATGAATCCATCCTGAGATTGTTAAGGCCTGTCTCTACGGAGGAAATATGCCAATTTGCCCTGAATGCGAAAGCCTGCTTGACTTCGAAGCCGATGAGGTCGAGGAAGGCGATGTCGTCGTGTGCGACGAATGTGGAACCGAGTTTGAAGTGATTACCACCGACCCGCTGGAAATTGTGAAGGTCGAAGACGAGTATGGAGATGAGAGTCGAGTCTCTAGCGAAGAAGAAGAGGAAGAATAAAGCATGAGAAAACTGGCAATTCGTTCTGCCCTGTTGGTCGCTCTTGTGTTTCCGCTGCTGGTACTGAACGCCGCGGCGGAGCCGGCGCAAAGCACGAAAACGGTACAGGGCAAGGTGTTGAGCAGCAAAGATACTCCCATTTCGGGCGCGGTCGTATATCTGCAGGACGGCAAGACCAACAGCATTCGCAGCTTTATCTCCACAGCGGATGGAAGCTACCATTTCGGCCAGCTTGCGACCGACACCGATTACCAGGTATGGGCGCGCTATAAGAATGAAAAAAGCGCAACGCGCGGCGTCAGTTCCTACGACTCCCGCTCAAAGGTCATCATCAACCTGACCATTAAATCAAAATAGAGTTTCCACCAGGCGCTCCGTTTCCGGCGCAAGGCTGGCAGCGCCTCACAGTCGCGTGACCTCCTCGCCCATGTTCCCACTCGTGCGTGGAAGCTCGTCAAGCAACTGGCGGACGGTTTTTCCGAGCGCCGGGTGCCTCAATTCCGGGGCGATTTCAGCCAACGGCTGCAGAACAAAGTGGCGATTTGCGATCTCTGGATGGGGCAGCTTCAGCAAAGGCGATTGGCGCAGTACCGGCTCCGAAAATTGCCCGGAGCCTCTCTCATGGAAGACCAGCAGAATGTCGAGGTCCAGCGTGCGCGGCCCCTTGGGAACACCGCTTCGCCGATCGCGCCCAAATTGGCGCTCGATTGCCAGAAGCTGATCGAGCAGCAACTCGGGCGCGAAATCTGTTTTGAGACAAACCGCGCCGTTGATGAAGTCCGGCTGATCGAGAAAACCAACCGGAGAGGTTCGGTAGAGCGGCGACTGCGACACGACCGTGCCCAGCGAAGCCAACGCCCTGATCGCAGCGCGAATTGTCTCCGCCGGCGTGCCGACAGGCGAAGCGAGGTTCGAACCCAGTCCAAGATATGCGACATATTTCATGCGGGCTGTTTTTAGAATAGCGGGAATCAAATGACCTAGGATAAAAGCACGATGCGAGTGGCGCTGTTTGGCGGAAGTTTTGACCCTCCCCATCGCGGTCACGTTGCGCTGGCGCGGCTGGCGCGACAAAGGCTTGCGCTGGACCGCGTGCTGGTGGCTCCCGTGGGGACGCAGCCGCTTAAGCCCGAGTCGGTCCCTGCCAGCTTTGAGGATCGCGTGGCCATGACCAGGCTGGCATTCGCCGGCGAGCCAGGAATGGATGTGTCTCTGGTAGATGCTCCGCGCGCCGATGGGCTCTCAAACTATACGCTCGATACGCTGACCAGTCTGCGGCACATGCTGGCCCCGGAGGACCCGCTGTTTTGCATTCTCGGCGCGGATTCGCTGCTGACCATCCGGAACTGGCATCGTGCCGCCGATCTGCTCGTCTTCTGCGATTTCATTACCGGCGCCCGGCCCGGCTTTGATTTAAGCC
>JBOGMA010000460.1:0-6064 GCA_050746465.1 Acidobacteriaceae bacterium | reverse complement strand
CCATAGCGGTGCTCGGGATCAGCGATGGCCCGCCCGCCGCAATGCGGGCGCAACGGCAACAGTTGCTGAATCAGGTTTGGCAGGCTGCATTTGAGGCGCTCGATTCAAAACAGGGCGAAGCGCGTGCGGCGACGGTTGATACGCTGCTGAACTCCGGCCACAAGGGAGAAACGCCGCAGCAGAAGACGGAAATGGGCCGGATTCTGGCGGCGAGTCTGACTGATCTTTCCCCACAGGAGCAGGCCGGGGCACTGGAGAACAACTGGGATCTGATTCGACCGAATGTGACACTGGATGAGTTACAGAGACTTGCGGAGACTCCGCTGAAGGACCCGGAGAGCAATGCCGCGGAGGACTATGGGAAGCGTGAATTGAAATCGGCTGCGCTGCGGCGGTGGTATGAGATTGACCCGGCGGGCGCGCAGCAGGAAATGTTGCAGGAGATCGGGACGCAGAACCCTGAGCTGACGGTGCGCTCTCTCGCATTTTTGCCGAAGGAGAAGCTGCCGCAGTTTGAGTACATGTGGGCGCAGCAGTTTGTGACCACGAACGATTATGGTCGCGAGGCGACGCTTGCCGGATTGCTGGCGAAGTTTGGCACCGGCGAAGGGGTGGGGCTGGTGGAAGCGAAAGCCCAGGCGAAATTGGGCAAGTGGGCGTGCGAGCCGGAAAGTGCGGCGCTGGCGTATCTGGTGGAATTTAACCCTGACGGCGCTTTGCCGCTGATTAAGAGAGCGGAGAAATCGAGCTGCCAACGATCGTTGTTTCAGGATATGAGCCGGTATACGCACGCGCCGGCGCTGACCAGCGCCGCGATTGCGGCGGTGAATGACCCGAACTCGTCGGTAGCGACGGATGCGCTTTGGTATCTGTCGCATTACGGCGATGCCTCGGCGAAACCGGCGATCCTGGCCCGGTTTGCAGCGTGGAGCGAACAATGGCGCGGGCGTGCGGATGAGTTGGAGGCGCGAACTCAGGACGCGCGCTTCCCCATGCAGCCGCATTCGAAGGATATTGTGCTGGGAGAAAATCTGGTGTATGCGTTGCTGGCAAACCAGGGCTGGCTGGCGACCCCGAATCTGCTTCGGCGGGTGATGGCGGGATGCGTGAGCGAGCAGGTGTGCAGCACGGCGAAGAACGTCGGTGACCGAATGGGGCATGGACCTTACAAAATCATGCCGGTTGGCAGCCCGGAATCAGATCAGAGTTTCCAGATTGCGCAATACGAGATCGGATCACTCGAGCTGCTGGATGCGAAGGTGGCGGAGTTTCCTAGAGGCACGCGCTTTGTGCTGCCGCCGTGGGTACCGAATGACAGCGACAGGCAAAAGTTGGAAGACAGGGTGAAGGCGATCCTCGCTAGGCACGGAATGGTTCTCGCAAAAGACGTTGAGGCCGGCTCGTGATGCTTTGCCGCGCCGGTTCGCGCATCGTACTCTGAAACGTGGATGCGGCTGAAAGGGTGGCGAATGCGTCGGTAAATGGCGCTATGGAGCGGGCGGGGTTGGGCTCGCTGCAGGCGGTGGCGGCGGTTTGCCTTTGCGGCATCTTTGCCTTTCTTAACCTCTATGTCACGCAGCCGATGCTTCCGCTGCTGGAATCGATCTTCCATACTTCAAAATCAGTTGTCGGTCTCACGGTGAGCGCGGCCACGCTGGGGGTGGCGATTTCGGCTCCGCTGCTGGGGGCGCTCACTGAGCAGATGAACCGCAAGCGCGTGATCGTGGCTTCAACCATTGCGCTGGCGATTCCGACACTGCTGGCGGCGACGGCTCCGGGGCTGCACACGCTGGACGTGTGGCGCTTCTTTCAAGGGCTGATTTCGCCGGGAATTTTTGCCATCACCATTACCTACATCGGCGAGGAGTGGGAGCGGCACGCCATGCCCATTGTGATGAGTATCTACGTTAGTGGCACGGCGATGGGCGGGTTTCTGGGCCGCGTGACGGCGGGCGTGGCGGCGGAGCGGCTAAGTTGGCGGTGGTCGTTTCTGATTCTGGGGCTGATGACGCTGGCGGGGGCGGCGCTGATCGCGCGGTGGCTTCCACAGGAGCGCAGGGTGATTCTTCCGGAGCATCGCGTGGGCCCGACGGAGCAGCTACGCGCCATGCTGCGGCACTTTCGGAATCCGCACCTGGTGGCGACCTTCGCGGTGGGCTTTGGAATGTTGTTTACGCTGGTGGGGACCTTCACTTACATCACATTTTATCTGGCGGATCCGCCGTTTCATTTATCGACTGAAGCGCTGAGCTATTTGTTCGCGATTTATCTGATCGGGCTGCTGGTCACGCCGGCCGGCGGGGTTCTGGTTACACGCATTGGACTGAGGGCGGGGATTGCGCTGGCGGTTTCGGCGTGCCTGGCGGGCGTGCTGATCACGCTGAGCCATTCGCTTTGGATTGTGATTCTGCTGGGGCTCGGACTGGTGTGTAGCGGAGTATTCATGGCTCAGACTACAGCGAATACATTTCTGCGCGTGGCCGCTCCGGCGGGCGGACGAGCATCAGCCGCTGGCCTCTACATTTGCTGCTATTACATCGGCGGAACTGTCGGCGGCGTCGTTCCCGCCTACTTCTGGACTATTGGCAAGTGGCCGGCATGCGTCGCGCTCATTGCAGGCGTGCTGGTGGTGACGCTGGCAGTGGCGCTGGTTGGTTGGAAGATGCCGGAGAGCCAGCGGGCCAGCGAGTTAGCGAGTCAGCGACTATAAATCGCGCTCCTGGACAGGCAGATCCTCGACATCTTGCATGAATTCCGGTGAAGCCACTGCGCGTGATTGAAGGTAGTCCGACCAGCTGCGAATAATTGTGCCCTGATGGAACAACATTTGCCAGCGGCCGTCGCGCTTGATCCAGATGGAACTTCGAAGCGACGCGCGATTTTCTACAATAACTTTGTAAGTCGTCAGAATCACTTCGGGAGCGAGTTCCAGCGAATCGAAATCACGCATTTCGGCTTCGAAGGGTGCTTCAGATTCCAGGTGGTCGAGAAGCTGCTGCTTGTTCCAGACGCGGCCTGAGCTTCCGAACTCGCGGAATTCATCGGCGAGCACGATAGCGACGGCGTTGCGGTTGCGGCGGAAGTCAGTCCGCAAAAGCTGCTCTTCGAGCCGTCGTATCTCTTCATTGACTTTCAAAATCCCGCCGCCTTCCCAAAATTGTGCCTGTTGTCGTGGCCGCCCAGCAGTTCGCCGGTTGCGGGGTCGACCTCAATGCACTCGCCATCGCTCCAGTGACCATCGACCTTGATGGTGTAACCCATGGCGCGGAGGCGGTTGAGGGTGTCTTCGGAGAAGCCGGGCTCGACGTAGACTATGTCGGGCTCATACTGCATGTGGAAGCGCGGTGCGTCGACGGCCTGTTGGATGTTGAGGCCCTCGTCGGCGGCGCTGAGGAAGATGTTGGCGACGGTGGTGATGATGCGCGGACCTCCGGGGGAGCCGAGAACGTATCGGACCTTTGCTTTCCTGGCATCGCCGCTGGGGTCGTTTTCGAGCACGATGGTCGGAGTCATGCTGGAGAGCGGGCGCTTCCCGGGTGCGATGGAGTTGGCCGGACCCTGGATCAGCCCGAACATGTTGGGCGCACCCGGCTTTGAGGTGAAGTCATCCATTTCGTCGTTGAGGAGGAAGCCGAGGCCGGCAGCGGTGACTCCGGAGCCGAAACCGTTGTTGAGGGTGTAGGTGACGGCTACGGCATTTCCTTCGGGGTCGATGATGGAGTAATGCGTGGTCTGCGTCGACTCGTGCCGAACCTGGTCCATGGTGGGCGGCGGCGGCAGAAAACCGCCTGGCCGCTGCAGATCTTTCGATGGCGTAGCCTCATCGTTGCGGATGCTGTTGCGCCACGCTGATGCGTACTGCTTGCTGAGCAATTGCGTCACCGAGATAGTTACGTAATCAGGATCGCCCAGATAATTGTTGCGGTCCATAAAGGCCCGCCGAAACGCCTCGATAATCAGGTGCATTTCCTCGGGGCTGCGGTCGGCCCAGCGATGGAGATTGTACCCCTCAAGGATATTCAGCGTTTCGATCAGCGTAATGCCGCCCGATGACGGCGGGGGCGCGCTCACCACAGTATAGTCGTGATACGTCCCGGTCACCGGCGCCCGCTCTTTCACGGTGTAGCGAGCCAGGTCTTCCGCGGTAATAAGGCCGCCTCCGGCCTGAACGTCAGCAGCGAGCTTTTTCGCGATTGCGCCGTGATAAAAGCTGTCTGGGTCCGCCGCGATGGCGCGCAGCGTAGCTGCCAACTCCGGCTGGCAAAAGAATTCTCCCGGCTGATAGTAGTTGCCGTCGCGCTGGAATATTCGTTTCGAAACCGGAAACTGCGAGAGATTGGAGGCGTGCAGCGCGCGCGCCTCCTGCGTCGAAAGCACGAATCCGTCAGACGCAAGCCGAAGGGCCGGAGCCATAACCTGCGGCAGCGTGAGGCGGCCGTATTTCTTTTCCGCATACACCAGACCGGCGACGGAACCTGGGACTCCGATCGCCTTGAAGCCAGTGATGGAGGCGTGGGGAATGACATTGCCTTTCGCATCGAGATACATATTGGCAGTCGCGGCCAGTGGCGCGCGCTCGCGAAAATCGAGGAAAGTGTTCTTTCCGGCATTCGGCCCAGCGGAGAAGTGGATCAGCATAAAACCACCTCCGCCAAGATTGCCCGCGGCGGGATCCACCACGGCGAGCGCGAAGCCGGTGGCTACCGCCGCATCAATGGCGTTGCCGCCCTGGCGCATGATTTCGACGCCCGCGTCGGTGGCGAGATGGTGAATGCTGACCACCATCGCGTGTTGCGCACGGATGGGCTGGTCGGTTTGGGTCTGAGCGAAGGCAGAAAGCGAGAACAGAATTGCGACCGCGACGATGACTCGACTCATTGAGTAAGTTTAGCCGCAGGAGTCGCGCCAGATAAGCCAGATTTTCTTAGCGGGATATTTCCCCTACTCGTACCGCAGCGCTTCGATGGGATCGAGCGTGGCGGCTTTCCACGCCGGATAAATCCCAAACACCAACCCAATGGCCAGCGAAACTACGAATCCAATGATGGCCCATGTTGGAGAGACCGTGGCCGGGAGCACGGTGACGATGGCGCGAATCAGAAAAGTGATGATTCCACCGACTAGTATCCCAATTATCCCCCCAATAGCGCACAGAGTGGTGGCTTCCATGGTGAACTGCACAAGGATATTGCGTTTGGTGGCGCCGATCGCTTTTCGAACCCCGATCTCGCGCGTTCGCTCGGTCACGGAAACCAGCATGATGTTCATCACGCCGACGCCGCCCACCATTAGTCCCACGCTGGAGACCGCGACCATGAAAATCGCAAGTCCTCCGGTGAGCGCTTTCCAGAGGCGGGCAATGGAGTCGGGCGAGAAGATGTCGAAATTATCAGGCTGCCAGCTCTTAACCTTTCTGCGGATGCGCAGCAACTCGCGAACTTCGTCCTCAACCAGATTCTTGTTTTTCGGATCATCGTATTTCACGCTGATCCACATGCCGCTGCTGGTTGTCACCTCCGGATGCAGATGGAGGAAGGTGTTGAGAGGAAACAAGGCGCGGTTGTCGTTCGGATTGTCGCCTCCGCCGAAGGCTTCCTTGAGCTTGTCGAGCACCCCGATGACGGTGAACATCTGGCCCTCGATCTGAACCTCCGCGCCGATGGCATTGCCGCTGCCAAAAAGCTTTTTCCAGGTGTCATGACCGAGAATGACCACATGCGAGGCGCGCTGATCCTCCTCCTGAGTAAACATCCGTCCTTGAATAAAGCTCATTTCGCTAACCTGCGGCAGAACCGCCTGGTCGCCTTCGAGCATGGTTCCCTGGGCTTGCTTGTTACCATACTTCACGCCAATGACGCCGACCTGGAAAATGGGATTTGCGTATCGCGCGCCGGCATTCACGGTAACGACGTGGGGAAGGGAACGCATTGCAGTCGCGTCCTCAGGCGTGAGCTTTGGCCTGGCCAGCATGGCCGCCGTAGGCCGCACGCCGATCACGGGCATGTAGTAAACCCACAGCACGTTCGATCCGAGCGAGTTCACCCAGTTCTGCACGTTGTTATTC
>JBOGMA010000459.1:0-3870 GCA_050746465.1 Acidobacteriaceae bacterium | reverse complement strand
ATCCACCGCCTCCAGCCCGTGCTCGAAGAAAAGCTCTACACCGCGCTTGAGGACTACAAGCTCGACATCATCATCGGCCAGGGCCCCGCCGCGCGCACCCACGTCATGGACATCCGGCCCTTCACCTTCGTCGCCGCCACCACGCGCCCCGGCCTCCTGTCCTCGCCGCTCCGCTCCCGTTTCGGAATCCTTCTCCGCCTCGAGTTCTACTCCGACGACGACCTCCGCTACGTAGTCGAGCGCTCCGCCGAAGTCCTCAACGTCCCCATTGACCACGAAGGCGCGTCTGAAATCGCCAGGCGCTCCCGCGGAACACCGCGCATCGCCAACCGCCTCCTCCGCCGCGTCCGCGATTACGCCCAGGTCCGCGGCTCCGGAAAAATCGACCAGGCCACAGCCGAATACGCCCTCAAAATGCTGGAAGTAGACGCCCACGGATTCGACGAACTCGACCGCCGCCTGCTCATGACCATCATTGAAAAATACGATGGAGGCCCGGTCGGCCTCAACACCCTCGCCGCGACATTAGCCGAGGAAGAAGACGCCCTCGAAGAAGTCTACGAACCCTTCCTCATCCAGCGAGGCTTCCTCGACCGAACTCCCCGAGGCCGCGTCGCCACCCGCCTCGCCTACGATCACTTCAACCTGCCCCTGCCCCGCAAACAAAACCAATTGTTTTAACCAGCCGGCCTTTAGAGCATATCTAGTTTTGCTGTACTTTTTTCAATGATTGTCATCCCGACCGGAGCGATCGTAGTGAGCGCAGCGGAGGGACCTGTACTTCTCTTTCGGGTACACCAATACTGAATCCGCTTTTTAGCTAGTCGTTCTTTCGCCGACCTTGTCCCGTCCCAGAGCCCGCTTCAGGACCTTCTCCAGCGCCGTCTTCTGCTCCGCGTACTCCGCGTCGGACACTTTCCCTTCCAGCCGCTCCGTCTCCAGAACAAACAACTCGTTCTTCAGCGAATCGAGTAGCGCATCCCCACCCTTCGCGGCGGGTGCAACAGGCGTAGGAACCAGTGGCGAAGGCACAGGAACCGATGGCCCTCCAGCCACAGCCGCTGCCGGACGAGCCCGAAGAAAGAACGCCGCCGCAATCACCAGCAGCAACCCCAGCCCGCTCAGGATCCACCATTTGTACTTCTGCAGCGGATCAGGCGTATCAATCGGGTCGCCAAGCCCGCCGCCGGGCCTCGTGTCGCTCTCCGCCGAAGCCGATCCCCCGCCTGTGTTGGCGCTCTGATCTCCCGAGGCCTGTTGTCCCGAGCTTGATGGGGTCGAAGGCATCACGCCTGTCCCCGAAACCGTAAACGCGAGCGTCTGCGAAGGCAGCACATTTTTCGCCAGATATGTCTGCGCGTCCTTCTACACGTCAGCTTGCTCGAATCCTGCTCCATCAAAGCTCATGCTCTTCGGCAGCATCACCGCCAGGTTTTCCGTCGGCAGCGCCACGCGCGGCGAGAACTTAAAACTGCCCCTATAAGGAAGCGTGTAGCTCAACTGGAAGCGCGACTCCCCCGGTCGCAGCGGAAAAATAAAGGCGTAGTGCCCAGGATCCTTCTGAGCCATGGGAGACGACGACACCGGCATCCCCGAAGGCCCGGCCGCCGCCGCCGCTTCAATTTTCGCGCCCGCCGGCAGATAAATCTCGTACGCCTTCATGCCGAACTGCGTCCGCGGCGGATTCGACGCGTTCTTGACAAAATAGTTCTGCACCACGTGCATTCCCTTCGGTCCCGCTTCCACCCGAATCACATCGGCCTCAGTCGAAACCCCAGGAACCTTCTCCGCCACGTCGTACACCGTCATGTCCACATGCGTCGTACCCGGCTTCAGAGGCTCAAAATACGCCGCCTTCTCGTGGTCCACCCGAATCAGGTGCATGTTGTTATCAGGAACATCCAGCGAAAAATGCCCGCGCGCATCCGTCTTGGTCCGCGCCGTCTCCTGCATGCCCTGCGAAAACGAAATCAGCACCACCGCATCGCCCGCATCCGGCTTGTTCGTCGTCTTATTCGTAACGTCGCCCGTTACAATCGCCGCCTGCGCCGCAGTTGCGACCACCATCAGCGCAAGCGCCGCACCCAAAAACCTGATTCGTTTCATGATTCTCTTTCTGCCCGGCTCACTGTTGATCGTGACCAACGGGAGCGGGACCGGTCTCGCCGAAGGCGGTCTGCCTGGACGGCCAGTCCTCCAGCACCTCAATCTCCGCCATCACGCCCGCCGCCTCATCTTCCAGAATCGACTGCTGCCGCCGGTAATCCTCGTCCACATACTTCCCCGCGTGATACTCAAAATTCAAATCACGCAGGTTGTCATACAGAACTTCCTTCCGCTCGCGCAGATACTCCAGCCGCGTCTTCTGCGTCTGCGCCTCCACATGGCGCTCGGGATAAAAGACGTAAACCAGAATTCCCACCAGCAACACACCGCAGCTCAGCGCAATCACTGTTCCGTCTCCCTTCGCACCCGCTCGCGCATGGCTTCAAATCCCGCTCCGTGCTCGACCGCCGGCTGCGCCGCTACTCTCCGCCGCCACCGCCGCACCAGCACAAACGCCCCGACCAGCCCAAGCCCAAGAAACAGCGGCGGAACCACCCACGCAATGACGTTGAACCGCGTCAGCAGCGGAGCCGAAAGCACCGTCGGTCCATATTCATTCTGGAACGCAATCAGAATCGTGTTGTCGCTATCACCGCGATCAATCGCCGTCTTCAGCTCGCCACCCTCTCGCGCCAATGAGGAGCAGCCCAGATGGTTGCAAGTTGCCAGCGTCTGCCCGCAGCCACAGGTGCACATCAACTTCGTCGTCAGATCATTGAAGCGCGCGCCAGCGTCAGCAGCGCCCATCCCCAGCCCGGCAACCAAACAGAGCGCCAGGCCCACAACAACTATCCGTGAAATCCGACGCATCAGTCACCACCCTGCGTCGTCAAAACCGGCTGCTCCGCCGGAGCGCGCGCGTGCTTCGACGCAGCGGCCGCTGACATATTCGGAATGAGCGCAATTACTGTTCCGAACGCGATAACCGCCACCCCAATCCATATCCACATCACCAGCGGATTCAGAAAGAGCTGGATAATCGGCTGCCCCGTGTCCGGATTCTTCCCCGCATACACCACATACAAATCCCATGCCGGAGTCGAGTGGTTCGACACCACCGTCAGCGGCTGTTGGCTCGCCGCATAAAACCGCCGCTCGGGAGCCATCTTCGTCACCAGCTTCCCGTCGCGATACACGTTCAGCATCGCGTACTCCGTGTCATAGTTCGGATTCGTGTCCTGTGAAAAGCTCTCGCACTCCACCGTGTATGGGCCGATATGCGCCTTCTGGTGCAGCGCCATCTCCATTTCCTGCTTCTGGTTGAACGCCTGCCCGGAGAGGCCGATAAAAATCAACACCACGCCAAAGTGGACAATGTATCCGCCGTACCGCCGCGTGTTACGCCGCGTCAATTGAATCGCGGACATCAGCAGGTTCTTCCCCGTATTCCGCCGAATCACCCGCGCCCCGCGCCAAAACTCGGATGCAACCGCCGTCACCACCAGCGCCCCAAGGCAATAGGTTATAAAGGCATAGAACCCGCCCTGATGCGTCGTCGTGAAAATGTCCCATGGCTGGACGCCAAAAGCGATCACCACAATGCCCGTCACCACCGCCGCAATCACCGGCAAAATGAAGTTCTTGCGAACGCTCCGGAAAGACGAACTCCGCCACGCCAGCACCGGCCCTATCCCCGTCAGGAAAAGCAGGAACAACCCCATCGGAATCGCAACACGATCGTAGTAATACCTGTTGACTGTTACCTCATTGCCCTGGAAATACTCCGACAGCTTCGGGAAGAACGTCCCCCACAGTACCGTGAAG
>JBOGMA010000458.1:0-3513 GCA_050746465.1 Acidobacteriaceae bacterium | reverse complement strand
CCTGAGCCCTGAGCCCTGAGCCCTGAAGCTGTCCTTTCCCCCCAAAAAGCCGTCTAATGATTGTTTATGGTGAAGTCCAGTCCCGCCCTGCTATCCAGTGCCGCACTTGTCGCAATCCTCCTCTGTGCCTCCGCAGCCTTCGCGCAAACCACTCCCTCCGCCGACGCGCCGCCACCAGAAACCTTCCCCGACTCGCCCCAGCAGAATCAGAGGCCCGAAACCACCTTCAAGATCAACTCCAACCTCGTCAGCATCTTCTTCACCGCCCGCGACAAGCACAATGGACTCATCCCCACCCTCAGCCGCAGCGATTGCAGCGTGTTTGAAGACAAGCAGCCGCAGACCATCAAGGACTTCAATGCCGAATCCGACCTGCCCCTCACCCTCGGCATTCTGCTCGACACCAGCGGCAGCCAGGAGACCGTTCTTCCACTTGAGCAGCAGGCAGGCGGCCGATTCCTCCACCAGATCATCCGCCCCAAAGACGAAGCCTTCGTCGTGACCTTTGATGTTGACGTCGATCTCGCCCAGGACTTCACCAACAGCGTTAATCTGCTCACCCAGGCTCTCGATAAGGCCACCATCAACACTGCGGGCGGCAACGGAGCCGGAGGCATTCCCGGTATCGGTCAAGGTCCGGTCCCCACCCAGGGCGATCCCAAAGGAACACTGCTTTATGACGCCGTCGCCGAAGCCTCCCACGACAAACTCGCCACCGAAACCGGCCGCAAGGCTCTCATCCTGCTCACCGACGGCGAAGACCTCGGCTCCATAACCAAGCCTGATCAGGCCATCGAAGCCGCGCAGAAAGCAAACGCCATCGTCTACGTCATCCTCATCGCCGACCGCTGGGGATACTTCAACGCCGGCATGATGTACACCGGAGCCAGCCAGATGAAAAAGCTCGCTGATGACACCGGAGGCCGCGTCATCAACGTAGGCAACAACGGACGCAAGCTTCAGGACGCCTTCGACCAAATCCAGCGCGAGCTCCGCACCCAATACCTCCTCAGCTACGTCCCTAAAGACAAGTCCCTCGACGGCAGCTTCCGAAAAGTGGACATCAAATGCGGAAACGACGTGAAAATCCAGGCCCGCAAAGGCTACTACGCCATCGGCAACATGCAATAGAGGGGGTGCCCCATATCTCGCTTTTGAGATGTGGGTTTTCCGTCAAGCACTTTCGTAACGCTCCCGCTCGTAAGTTGCTCATTCAGCGACAAATAGAAATTCCTCTCTCATGCATGTCAATTTCCTCAAATTGATAAAATAGAACTAGAGCAGAAAAACACAAAAGGACCGCGCCCCGCGTGGTCCTTTTCTTTAGCCCGAAAAAAGGAGCATGACTCATGCCACGACATAGAACTGCCGAACTCTGCCGCTTCCCGCTTCCTACTGGACAATACTGCCGCCAGATCGCTCTCAAGGACGGCCCTCTTTGTCGCCATCACTGGCGACTGTATATGCGGTCTCAGGCTGAAACGAACCGCGAGGACGCCATAGAGCAACTGGCAGCCAAACTCCAGTCTCTCGACCTCCCCGACCTCCTCCATGTCCTCTCCGGAATACTCGCCCGCCTCCGCTCCACCATCCGCACCGTCCCCGAAGCCAGGCTCGCCCTTGCCATGACCATCGAGCGCCTGGAATCGATCAAAACCGTCCCGGCCCAACCCTCGTCAGCCCCAATAAATTTCTCAGAAAACTCAATGAAATCAATGAGCCAGCACAGCCGCAGATTGTAGAAGGTTCTTTAGAATCAATGAACTACAGGAGTTGTAGAAAACCTAATAGAATGAATGAACTACCACAATCCGCCCAAACAAAATTTTCACGAAAAAGGAACGCGGTGGCCCACTCAAGCCCATTTCGCTTGAATGGGGGACACAAGCAAGTGGTCTTTTGGCCCCTGAGCCCTGAGCCGTCAAATCGCAAAATTCAACAACACCGCATTCACAAACCCAAGCAGCGGATTCACAAACATCCCCAACAGCGGTCCGCCCAGGAACAGAAACAGCAGCAACCCGATGATGCCGATGCGGTCGTACATGCGGAGCGCGCTATAAGGCAAAAAGTGACGAAGCACATGCGACCCATCCAGCGGCGGCAGTGGAATCAGGTTGAACACCGCCAGAATCACGTTCAGCCAGACTGAGAGGTAAAGAAAAATCGCAATCGGAACCGCGGCGCTCCCCGTCGACAGTCCCGGCCCCGGAACCCCTCCGGCCAACTCCCGAACCATCTCCGCGCCCGCGACATTAAACCGCGCCAGCAGAATCAGCAGCAGCGTCGCGATTACCGCGCCCAGCATATTGCTCACCGGCCCGGCCAGCGTCGTAAGAATGTCATCGCGGCGCACGTTTTTGAAATTGCGAGTCGTTACGGGCGTAGGCTTGGCCCACCCAATCAGGTATCCCGCGGGCAGCAGAAACAACATCGCCAGCGGAACCAGAATCGTTCCAAACGGGTCCACGTGCTTCGCCGGATTCAGCGTCATCCGCCCCAGCATCCGCGCCGTCGGATCACCCAACTGCGACGCGGTCCACGCATGCGCTGCCTCATGCAGGCTCAAGGCAAAGACAAGAATGACGAACTCGAAAATCTTCAGAACAACAGCTTGGTTCATGAGCTATAGACGATGCTAACAGCCCCATCGAAATCCGCATTACTCAAATCGCTTCGCCTCGCGCTTCGTCTTCAACTGCCGAGCCGGAATCCCGCCCGAGATCGAGTGGTCCGCAAGCTCCCGCGTCGCCAGCCCCATCGCTCCGAGCATCGCGTCCTCCCCAACGCGCACCCCGGCCATTACCGACGAGTGATACGTCAACCGAGCCCGAGGTCCGATCTCCGTCTTCCGGTTCTCCACAATCGCGCCGTCAATCGGGTCATGCGCGTGCGAGTAGACCGAAGCGTAATCCGAAATGGAGGTCCCTTTGCGAATGATCAGCTCGCCCCGGTCATCCAGCATTACGTACTTGTGGATCACGCAGTCGTCCTCAATCGTCAGGTTGTACCCAAAGCTGAACTCCACTCCGTGGAAAATCTTCACGTTCTTCCCAATGCTCTTGAAAATGTGTTTCCCCAGCATGGCGCGAAACCGGAAGCCCAGCCAGTGGTTCAGCCCAATCGGAGAGCGGTCGAACATCTGCCAGAACCAGATCAGCGGCTTGATGCACGCATACCGGTCGACATCGATGTCGCCGTAATACTCCGGCTCCAGCGTGACGTTGGCCGGATGCAGGGAAAGCTGCAGCACGTTGAACGGCAGCTCGGTCGACAGCGTGAAATTCAGCCTGCTGCCGGCGTACGGAGCGCCCAGCATCAACTGGTGCAGATTGTCCCGCACCAGGTCGCCGCGCAACAGCGGGCTCTTGTGACGGGTCAGCTCGTCGTCAAGATAATTAATCCAGCGCGTGTAGACCTCTTTGGCTTCGCGCGACGGCTCAAGCTCGCGATATTCGTAACGGGGCATCGGAGTCCTTTGAAAGCTATTCGATGGCAAAGACAGCGTAGACG
>JBOGMA010000457.1:0-2777 GCA_050746465.1 Acidobacteriaceae bacterium | reverse complement strand
GGGTCTTGATGCACTACGCGCACAAGCCGATGGAAGCTTATGTCTATGCGGGGGAATATCACGTCAAGTATCAACCTGCTCACCTTGCTGCGATACAGCACCGCAACATTGACTGGTTAAGATTCTGGTTAGAGGGTTACGAGGATCCGGATCTGGCAAAGGCGGAACAGTACGCTCGCTGGCGACGGATGCAATCCGACTGGTGTAGCCACGATCCAAAATGCATTCCGAGACCGTCGGAGCATCAGTGATGCCGCGGAGCGACGAGCCGATGACTTTCCGCGAAAGCCCGTGCTTCGGAGCGAGCTGTGAAGATTGCGCTCTCCAAGCCGGATATGCGTATTGATCTGCTAGGCTGCCGCCGACACACCAGTGGACCGCGCGAGAGCTGCCGCCGTACGGAGCCAGATCTCGCCGATAGTGGCAGTCATTATGGGAATGAGGAACCGCCCATGTGAGACTGCCGCTGGATCGTCGAAGGCTCTTTTCAGCTCCCTTTTGTCCAACAGTCCTCGCTCGGCAAGGAGGCCATCCATCAGGAGGCGACGAATGTGTTGGCCGTTGCCGTAAACTGCCTTGAAGAGGAATTGGCTGATCGCGCCCTTGGAGGAGCGGTTCGCGACCTCGGCCGGGAGGGCGTCGCGAAACGCTGCCCGCGCAATTGTACGGTCCGTACCGCCGTGTGAAAGTATGTAGGCCGGAATTTGAAGACAAAGCTCCAGAAGGGGCTGAGAAATGAGCGGGTGTATATCATCGACGTATGGGCGTGGTGTGGCGAGATACGTCTGAGTTTCGGTTAAGCACATAATCTGGAGAAGTTTGGCGGGAGGAATCTCTGCGGCCTGGGAAAGCCACGGATGGTACGAGTACATAGGATCGAGGGGAGGCACGCGTATAAAACTCGATACGCGCGAACCGTGCCAGATGTCATATGGGCGGCGCAGGTAGCCGTACCGGATGGCTTGGCGCGCAATGCTACAGATAGTCTGCCCGGAAGCATGTGCGGTGTCGCTGATAGCTTTGAGCGACTGGAAACTCAATCCGTGCACCCAGGCGCAATCTGCGGCCGTAATGCTCGGGAGTGTCCGAAGGAACAGATGATCACCTCCCTGTCCGGAGAACGTGCAGTCGAATGAGTCGGATGCAATCAGGTCCCTGATTTCGGACTCTTCGCTGCACTGGAAGGACGTGAGCAGCGGCGAGATGGGATCGCGAACGTGAATCAGGTCTTCGACGCGGTTCCGGGATTGGGGACGCAAAGGCAGCTCAGCCAGCGGAACCCCAAAATGACTCGCCATCAACCGTGCATAGTGTCGCTCGTCTCCTTCGGGTGAATCGGTCACATGAGTGCAGCAGGAAAGCCTCGGGGTGCTCGGCGCGGTCGCTAGGCAGGCCAGCACGATCGAAGAGTCGAGTCCGCCGGAAAGTTCATGAAGGATTGAGCGTCGAGTGGCCGCCCAGCTATGGACGCATCTCCGCACAACTTTGCGCATGGAGATGATGCTTTCCTCTATATTCTCGTGGTCAGTGGGATCGCTGCAATACTCGGCCGGCTCCCATAAGAAGCTTCGGGCCGTGACATGTTTGCGGAAATCGATCGCCTCACCCGCATGTACCGGCTGAATTTCATTGAACCCCGTATCGCGTGCAACAAAGCGGTGTAAATGCAGGAATGCCTGGAGATGCGAGTAATTGACGCTCAATTTCACGGGCAGAGCGCCAGTACAATCATTCAGATGAGAGAAGATCACAGCCACGCCGCGGTAGAGGATGTAGTAGCACGGCAGGCCGCCGGTAGGATCACGCAGGACGCGCCACAAGCCATTGGAGCTCCTGATGACTGCAATGTAGTGGCCCCAATGCTGGTGAATTAGGGAATTTCCCTGTGAAGCGGTGATCTCTTCGACGTCACCGGCGGAAAGAGAATTGATGGGGCCGCTCGTGCCACCAGCCCTTCTGAAAAGGGTGCCCATGACTATGCCATTTTGCCCCAGCGGGTGCATGCGGATGCGACCTGGAGCTGTGTCGGCATACAAGATACGAGCTGCCGCGGTCTCGTAGCCGAGGGAGAGCCCGCGTTGCAGGCTCTTAGCAGCATCGAAGGCGCAGGAATATACCGCGCGCGCTTCCTCGCTCTCTTCAAGGCGCACAAGGGCGACGTACCTGAGCATTGGGCGCTACACTGTCATGATGGGTGTGAAGCGTCGCACAGAGTCGAGAGAATCATTCAAGACCGTCCTGCCGTCCTGCAGCCAGCAGTGTGCCGCAAAAGGATTGATCCGGACCCCGAAAATCCAGTCCGGGAATACACCGTACTTGGCGAGAAACAATTTCAGGGCAAGCGCATCGAATAGGCATTGCCGCGGTCCAGTAGCGATCACGCGCATTCGGGCGTAAGCGGAGCATAGTGGGGCGGCACGGGCGGGGTCGAACGTCCTGCGCACGTCTGCTCGCATGGCCGCCTTGCGGCGCTCAGAAAGTACGATGCGATATAGCGACCGCATGCGCAGCGCTGTTTTGGCGCCGAGGGCGCTTGCGAAATATCGGGCGGCATGCCGCATGGACACATGCTCTCGAAATGGGGGACGCGGCGCGATTACGGTATCGGGGGACTGGAGTATCCCGAGCTTATCGCCAGCAGCGCTGTCTGTGAGCCTGGTGCGTAGAAGTTCATTCGCTGATAGATCGCGGAGTACATTGCTCAGGCACGCGTCATCATCGGGCTGTGGGAGTCCTTCCTGCGATTTGAGAAGGGATACGTGCGGACGCAACAGGAG
>JBOGMA010000456.1:0-1935 GCA_050746465.1 Acidobacteriaceae bacterium | reverse complement strand
GGAGGGGAACTTCAAGAACGCCGCACTCGAAGGAGAACGAGCCTTGGCTCTGCCGGCGCTCGATACTGGGGATCCCCAGATTCACTACCTCCTGGCAACCGTCTATCGAAAGTTGAATCAACCTGCTTTAGCAAAGGCACATTTGCACAAATTTTTAGCTGCTCGTCAAACAACGCACAGGTGAGTTGTGCCTCGTAAACTGTGCGATGGCTGCGCGAAGAGACTGCGGGACCATTCGCGTGCTTCTGTGTGCCTACCCAACAGTTGAGCCTTATCGGGTGCGGATTATTCTGGAATCCAGGGTCCGTTTGTTCTCAGTGGCTGGTGTTGCTGGAATGAAATCCGCAATCGAACCCATCCTCGACCCTCGCCTTCAGAACTCACCAATGCTCAACCCCGAGTCCCCCAAGGTCTACGCCCCCTGAAGGCATCATGAGAACCCGCGAGTAGAGCCGAACGGACGGAAATTGGGAAAATCCATACTGGCCCAACCAAACAGTTCGTTATGAAAGGTGGTGGGGCAAATATAAGTGCTTATAAAGATGTTGACGTGAGATTTCGCGGTAAGATAGGATGAGATTTCAAAATATGAGCACTCAAAACGAATCACGGGCGCTTTTGGAAATGTAAATGTCTGACGAGCTTGCACACAAAGTCGTTTTGCTGACGGGAGGCGGAGACGGCATCGGCGCCGAATGCGCGTTGGCTTATGCCCGGGAAGGCGCGACCGTGGCGATTGTTGACCGGCAACTCGAGGCGGGAGAGCGCATCGCGGCGAAGGCGGGCGGAAGCTCTTTCGCTCTACAGGCCGACGTCGCAGATTGCAGGATGGTGGAGTCCGTAGTCGCGGAAATACTACACCGATGCGGACGAATTGACGCCGTGCACAATAACGCGGGAATCGCCAGCCCATCCTTGCCGCTCCATACGACGAGTGAATCCGACTGGGATCAAATCTTCCGGGTAAATGTGAAATCGGTGTATTGGACAACGCGCTATGCGTTCGATGCGCTGGCGGCTTCCAAAGGGGTGATTTTGAACACAGCGAGCATGGTCGGCCTGATCGGCCAGCCGGACCACGCCGCCTATGTTGCTACCAAAGGCGCACTGATTTCACTGACCAAAGCGATGGCCGCCGATTACGCCCGATTTTCGATCAGGGTCAACGCGATATGCCCCGCTGCGGTCTGGACTCCAGCGCTGGAGCGCTGGTGCGACGAACAGCCGGAACCCGTAAAGACGCGAGCGCTGCTGGACGACATTCATCTCCTTGGTCCCACTCCACAGGGCGATGTTGTTGCCGATGTAGCGGTATTCCTGCTTTCACAGCGGTCGCGGTTCATGACCGGTTGCATTGTGCCCATCAGCGGAGGAGCTGAGTTGGGCTATCGACGTTCATAGTCCAGGCTTTTTAACAGAGAACAATATGGCAAGCTGCTTCATCAATCGCATTGACGCATTTGATATGAGATACCCGCTACCCCCGGGAGCAGGCACCGATGCGGTGCATACCAACCCTGAATACAGCCTTGCCGTCACCTATCTGGGGACTGCGGGCGCAGGTTTCGGAACGGGAATCACGCTCACGCTAGGCGCGGGAAACCGTTTGGTTTGTGACGCAATAGAAATTCTTGCCGTTCCTCTGCTAGGCAGGGAGATCGAGGAATTGATGGCGGAGTTTGGAAAAGTTTCCAACCTGCTCGCCAATAATCCGGCCATGCGCTGGCTGGGGCCCCACAAGGGAGTTGTTCACCTCGCATTGGCCTCTATTACGAATGCCTGCTTCGATCTTTGGGCCAAGAGCCGCGGCGTTCCTCTATGGAAGTTATTGCTGGATCTGACGCCGGAACAGTTGGTCGCGCTGCTCGATCTGAGCAACCTCGAAGGGTATTTATGTGAGGATGCAGCCATCGACCTGGTCCGAAATCACTGGTC
>JBOGMA010000455.1:0-5643 GCA_050746465.1 Acidobacteriaceae bacterium | reverse complement strand
CAGGACCGCCGCCGGCCCCAGCCCCGTCTGGAATGGCGATCCGGTCACCTCAGTCAACGCCCCGCTGGCCGCAATGGAAAGCTCCCGCAGGCCCTTGCCTCCGGTCTCCGCCACAAACAGATACTTCCCCGCCGGATCAACCGCCAGGCCATTATCCGAAAAGCCGTTGCCTCGCGTTCGAAGCATCTGGTTGGTTTTGCTGAGAGCCCCCGTACTCTGGTTGAAGGTGCAGATATCCACCCCGCCCGTGCCCAGCGCAATATAGACCAGCCCGTTATTCGGCGTAAAAACAATGTGATTCGGAGCCCCGGCGTCCAGGTCAAGCTGGCTTCCCTGCTGGCTCAAAAGCCCATTGCTCAAATTGATGGAAAAGACAAATGCCTCCGGCGCCGGATCCGCGGCGATCAGCCAATTTCCCGAGGGATCAACCCGAAGCGCCGTCGGGCTCACGTTTGTAATCAGCGCGCTGCCGCCGTTCAGCAGGTTCAGTCCTCCGTTGCTGCCGACTGAATACCCGTAAATTGCGCCAACCGTAGCAACGTAAATATATTGGCCGTTCGGAGTGACCGCCAGCGCACTCGGCGCGGAGAGAAGCGCATAAGGAGAATTGGAAGTGTTGGTGAGATTGCTGGTTCCGATTGCAAATCCAGCGACCGCGGCCGTGGCCGAACCATTGGCAACATAAAAATAATTGCCCGTACCGCTCGGCGGCGGAGTCGGATTTACCGGAACGAAGAACTTGCCGCAGCCCGCCAGGCACAGCACAACACACAGCGACGCCAGCACGGCAGCGATTCGGGAGAGCAGCTTCCGACATGGCATTCTGATCGGCCTCACCAGATGAGTATCTCGCAATTCCAACACAACAGACGCGCCATGTAGAAGAAGTGTTCACGCCGGGTGAGCGGTATTGCTTCCCAACCAACGCATGAGCACAATTCGCTTTTCAGTGCAGAGTTTCGCGGCCGCTTCCGCCCGATTTATTTGTGAATCTTGCGTCCAGCTTTTGGCGTCCCCGAAAACCGCTCTCCAGCGTGTGCCAGAACTCGATGCGCTCCTCGCCCATCTTCCAGCAGAGCAGCACGGTTTCGCCGTCAATCAAGCAGGGAAAATCCAACAGGCCTGTATCCAGGTCCTTCACCTGCACGCCAATGGAGTCAATCTCCGCAATCAGGTCCTTGGCCTGCTGCGCGTGCGCGTCAAACGCTTTGCGCCGCTGCCGCAGCCGGTCCACATCCAGAAACATGCCGCCAGTCAAAAAAATCTTCTGGCTCAGGTCGCGAAGCTCCTGCTCAATCTCATCCGCCGCGCTCTTCTCTTCAATCGCGCGCTTCAACAGCGACTCAAGCAGCGGAAGCAGCGACTGGGCCTCATCGAGCGTGAAGTGTTTCGTCTCAAAATCCATCTCAACCCTGAATCTGAAGCATGCGGTCGAGCGCCACGCGCGCCCACTGCTTCACGTCATCTCGAACTTGAATGCGGTTCACAACCCGGCCTTCCACCAGGTTCTCCAGCGCCCACGCCAGGTGCTGCGGGCTGATGCGGAACATCGTCGTGCACAAGCAGCCCGTATCGTCCAGCGTGATGATCTTCTTGCCCTTCGGCGCAAACTGCTTCGCCAGCCGGTTTACCAGGTGAATCTCGGTCCCGATGGCGAATGTCGTTCCTTCCGGAGCCTCCGTAACATACCGAATGATCCGTTCCGTCGAGCCCTGCGCATCGGCCTTGCGGCACACCTCATGGCGGCATTCCGGATGCACGATCACCCGAATTCCCGGATACTTCGCGCGCACCTTGTCCACATGCTGCGGAAGAAAACGCCCATGCACCGAGCAATGGCCCTTCCACAAAATAATTCTCGCCGCCTTCAGTTGCTCAGGCGTCAAGCCTCCATTCATCTGGAAAGGATCAAAAACCACCAATTGATCCAGTGGAATCCCCATATTAACGGCCGTGTTGCGTCCCAGGTGCTGGTCCGGCAGGAACAGAATCTTTCCCGCCTGCGCAAAGGCCCACTGGAACGCCTTGTCCGCATTCGACGAGGTGCAAACCAGCCCGCCGCGCTCGCCGCAGAACGCCTTGATCGCCGCCGAAGAATTCATATAGGTAAGCGGCAAAATCTCATCCGGACGAATCCCAGCCGCGAGAATTGTCTCCCAGCACGCCTCGACCTGCCCGATCTCCGCCATGTCCGCCATGGAGCAGCCGGCATTCAGGTCCGGCAGAACCACCTTCTGCTCCGGACGCCCGAGCAGGTCCGCGCTCTCCGCCATAAAATGGACGCCGCAGAAAACCAGGTACTCGGCCGCGGAGTCCGAAGCGATTTTCGAAAGCTTGTAGGAGTCGCCGGTGTAATCGGCAAAGCGAATCACTTCATCGCGCTGATAATGGTGCCCCAGCAGGACGGTCGTCTTGCCCAGTTTTTCCCTTGCCGCCGCTATGCGCGCGTCCATCGTGTGGTCGGGCATGGCAAGGTAGTTGTCCAGCGAGCAGCTCTGTCCTTCCAGGACAGCAGAATCAACCGCTTCTTCTTCCAGTACGCTCATTTTTCCGCCTTCAGTCCGTTTCCGGACGGGGATGTTGAAAGCAATTCCTCCAGTTGCAGTCGGTTCACTGCGGCTTACGCCGCCCAATCGACGGGGATGTTGCAACCACTATTCAATGGACGATACCAGGCGGCGACACGTCGCAAAAAATTAAACACCCTGTGTGGAATCCATTGTTTTCAGTCTAATACAACGGCCGTGAGAATCAGGCGGATGGTGACCCGCACGAGCCGCTTTTGGCTTTGCGTGGGGAACGAACAAACATGGTTCTCAAAACGGCCCTTGCCGTTGTGACCGCGCGATCACGCGGGTATCATGGAAAGGAATGAGTTTCGCCGATCCCATCGTAATATTCCTGCTCGCGCTGATCCTCTTCGGCCCCAAGAAACTGCCTGAGATAGGACGACAGATCGGTAAGCTCATGGCTGAATTTCGGCGCGCCTCCAACGAGTTCAAGTTCCAGATCGATGAAGAACTCCGCAACATGGAGCAGCAGGAGCGCCAGAAGAAGCTGGAAGTCACCACCGCGGCGGAATCTCCTGCGCTTGCCGCTCCCCAGCAGAGCGAGGAGAGCCCCTCGTATGACGGCGAGTTGAACGAGATTGATGAACGCGCCAGCCGCCACGCTTACCTTGAGGGTGACTCCTACGAAGAAGATGAGAACGCGGAGGAACCCACTGAGCCGGTGATTCTGCCGCCCTCAACCGGCGAGACCGTCAGCACCGAGCGGCCATTCATTCCCGTCGCTTCGCCGGAATTGCTGGAAGCCGCCGAAGCGAATCCGCACCCCGTGTATGCCGAGGCCCTCGCGGCCGAGCAGAACGGCAGCTCGAACCATATCGGCCCAGAGCCAGAGAGCGCACAGGCCATAGTGAACCATGGATGACATGCTGGACCGCGCAAGGGCTGCTGTAACCCAGCGCGCCGAACTCCCCGGAATGAGCCTCCTCGAACACCTCGAGGAGCTACGACGACGCCTGATCCATTCTGTCTTCTACCTCATCGCCGGCTTTGCCGTAGCCTGGGGATTCCACGCCAAAATCTATGGGCTCATGCAGGAGCCCATCACCTACGCGCTCGCGCAGCACCATCTGCCCACCCAGCTCATCATTCACAACCCCGTGGACGGCTTCAACATGTACCTCAAGATCAGCTTCATGGTCGGGTGCATCATTGCGTCGCCGTTTATTCTTTACCAGGTCTGGCTCTTCATTTCCCCCGGCCTCTACAAGAATGAAAAGCGTTACGTAATGCCCTTCATGGCGGCCACCGTCAGCCTGTTTCTCGCCGGCGCCTATTTCGGATTCCGCTGGGTCTTTCCCGACTCGCTCAACTTTCTCTTCACATTCAGCAAGCAGTTCCGCCCGCTCATCGAAGTCAATGAGTACACAAATCTGTTTCTGACCGTGATCCTCGGCCTCGGCGCAGCCTTCGAATTGCCCATCCTCGTGCTGTTTCTCTCGCTGTTCGGCATCGTAAGCCCCAAATTTCTGTGGAAGAACCTGCGCTTCGCCATCCTCATAATTTTTATCTTCGCGGCCATCATTACGCCCACGCCCGATCCCTTCACCATGTGCGTCTTCGCAAGTCCGCTGCTCGCGCTCTACTTCATCAGCATGGGAGTTTCTTATGTCGTGAGCCCCGCGCGCCGCAGAAAAAAGAAGGAAACCACCGTCTGATCTCCGCTCCGATGCGATAAATTACAGAAGTGTTTGCGGGAGCATCTCCGACCTACTGGATCGCGTTCGGCTGTCTCGTCGCGGTGCTGCTCTTCATTGACCTGGCCCTGCTGCATCGCGGCAGCCGTTCCGTCTCCATTCGCGCCGCCTGGGCCTGGACGGCCGTCCTCGCCGGCCTCGCCTTCTGCTTCGCCCTGTTCCTCTCCCAGACCCAGGGCAAACAGCGCGGGCTCGAATTTCTCTCCGGCTACCTCGTCGAGGGCTCGCTCAGCATCGACAACCTTTTCGTTTTCCTGCTCATGTTCCGCTCGCTCCGCCTCGACATCGAGCAGCAGCACCGGGTCCTGCTCTGGGGCGTGCTGGGCGCCATCGTCATGCGCGCCGTCTTCATCTTCGTGGGAGCGTCGCTGCTGGCCCACTTCCTCTGGGTGGAATATATCTTCGGAGCCATCATCCTTTTCGCCGCCATCCGGCTCGTGCGCCATCAGTCGGAAATGGACGAGCCATCCGGACCCATCCGCTGGCTCATGAAGCGCGCCGGGAGCGGCAACGCCCGCATGGGGATGTCTTCATTTCTTCTGATCGTGCTCGCCGTTGAAGCTACTGACCTGGTCTTCGCGCTCGACTCCGTCCCAGCAGTGCTGGCCATCACCCGCGACACCTTCATCGTCTACACGTCCAACATCTTCGCAATCCTCGGCCTGCGATCCCTCTATTTCGCGCTATCGCACGCGCTCGATCGCCTGCGCCTGCTGCACTATGGCCTCGCCCTGATCCTTGCCTTCGTCGGAATCAAAATGATTCTCAGCCAATGGGTGGAAATTCCCATTGGGTGGTCGCTCGGCTTCATCGTCGGCGTGCTCATCATCTTCACCGTGCTCAGCCGCTTCACCGCGCCAAAGCAGGCTGAGGAGCCATCTGAAAGCTGACGCTTCGACCCCGCACCAACGAGTGCTTCTGAAAACGCGCGTCATCCCGCTCCGGAAAATCATTCCGGTAATGCGCCCCGCGGCTCTCTTCGCGCGCCAGCGCCGACAGCACAATCAGCTCCGCCACCGCGTGCAGATTCGCGAACTCCAGCAAAGCCCGGTCCGCCGCCGGAGCCACGCGCAGCCGGTCCAATTCCTGCCGCATCGCCGTCAGACCAGTCGCATCGCGCAACAAACCGGCATCCCGCCACATGCGCCGCCGCAATTCCACCTGCAACGTGGCTACATCCTCGGAAGGCGCCGCGCCTGGCTTCCATTCAGTCTGTGGCTTGCCTCCCGGAAGCGCCGTCGCCTCCCGCATTGCCGAAGCCGCCAGCGCCCCAAACACCAGACCCTCCAGCAGCGAATTGCTCGCCAGCCGGTTCGCTCCGTGCACGCCCGTGCAGGCCACTTCGCCCGCCGCATACAGGCGCGGCAGCGACGTGCGCC
>JBOGMA010000454.1:0-3611 GCA_050746465.1 Acidobacteriaceae bacterium | reverse complement strand
GGCAACGGGTGCGGCATCGGGCGCCGGACAGGGAGCAAATGCGGAAGGGATTACGGAGAGCGCCGCTCCGACGGAAGGCACGTCGAATCCGCCGGCGCAGGCGAAACCTCAGCCCGGAACACCAGTTCAACCGCAACAGCCTCCGGCTCAGCCTCAGCAAGCTCAGCCTCAGGCGACAGAAGGTAATTCCGGGCCTACCGAAGGCACTTCCAATCCGCCTCCGGTGCAGCCGCGACCGTAAGGACAATTCAACTGCGAGGACCCGGCCCTGGAATTGCCGGGGTTTGAGCGGTTAGTTCCGCAGCCGGCGGTTGCGAATCTGGTACTGCTAAGCGGAATTTGGTGATTTGAACGCAGGGAGAAAGTATCCTAAATCGACGGAGAAAGAGAAAACCGTGACGAACCCGATCAAGAAAATTTTTGTCGTTGGCGTGCTGTTCATCGCCACCGCAGCTTATGCTCAGGTGGCTAGATCAGTCACCGGAGGAGGAGGGTCGTTCTGGGCAGGCGGTGAATTCTCCCGCTTCGCGACCGATTATGGTGGATCAGTGGCAGGCCCTGGTGCGATTTTTGACTTCAACGCTACCCCGAAAATCGGGATTATCGGCGAGGCGCGGTGGATGCACTGGAATGGCAACCTTGGGCAAACCCAGTCGGATTACCTGGTTGGAGGAAAATACCGGGCCTATCGCTGGCGCCGCTTTGATTTCGACGCCAAGCTCCTGGTGGGAGGAGTTTGGGTCAAATTCACAGTCGATATTGGGACCGGCAGCTATTTTGCCTATGCACCGGGTGGTTTTGTGGACTATCACCTTACACGCAACTTCAGGATCCGCGGCGACTACGAATATCAGCTGCTTCCCTCGGCACCGAATATTCCTGGGCAGCCCACTAATGGCCTGACGCCGCATGGATTCAGCGTGGGTGTTGAGTACCGGGTCTTCCACTAGGTAGAAGCACATTTCGAGCCATGATGCCGGACTTTCATCCAGAAGTCCGGCATTTGGTTTGTGGGCGTCCGTCCCAGAAAATCAGATCAGTTCTTCTCTGGAGGGGAGTGGCTGCTGAACCTGGCGTATCTGTCACTCGGCGAGTATCCGAAGGGCGTCCCCGCGCAATACCTCATTCCACCCGCGGCTTTTGCGTTGAAGGAAAATATTGGGCGCTTTCCGGACGTAGCGGGTTTCGCGGGGCTGGATATTGCGACGCTATCCGGGGGCATGCTGGTGGGCGACTTCGAGAACAACGGCCCTGCTGGATATTGTGATCGGCGATGATGACGCCTGCCACATGAGTTCAATCTGAACTTCTGGGAGGAGATGGGGATGATTACCCACACGCTTCACACCATTGTCATTGACCGGCAGGGAAGGGTGGTGGCCAATCTCGAGGGGAACCAGTTCTCCACACAACAGCTTGGCGACCTGCTCCAAAGCACGCTGAATCAGCGATAGCTGCGATTGAGGCGGGAAATAAGGGAAAGACTGCTGGGGGCTTCCTGAAATACTGAATTTCATAGAATTGCGCCGCTTCAGGCCAAGGAGTGGCAGGCGGCATTGCAAGCGCAAGAATTACAAAGAGTTCCTATCATTCCAGTTACTGGAATAAGATCAGTTAAATTCTATGAAAAAAAGTGTTGACCGGTGGAAGGGAGCAGGTTAATTTGTAAGAGCCGGGAACGTTTACTTGGCGCCCGATGGAAGGGACCACCAACGGCTCCAGTGATCGCCCCTGCATAACCGGTTCTTTACCCCCAACAATTCTTACTCTGCTTGCGTCGCTGCGCAGGTCCGCAGGAAAGAGAATTGTTGTGGGAGCAACGAAAGGTATCAGTAGTAAAGGTAATCCCCCATCGAAAGAATTTTGATCGGGAACAGCGCTTCATGCGTCTAATGGTTTAACCAGCCAAGTTGGCCTTTCATAGCGACTGGAAACCTAAGTTTCCGACGAGACAATGATGAGCGGCCACCAGTTTCAGGAGTGAGAAAAAACATGCGTTCAGATTTAATTTTCGGGGCACTTGCCCACGTAAAGAATCGGTATCAGCTTTGCCAGTTGGCCTCTAAGGCAACGCGGAAGCTGCACAAGCCCAACACCAGGCTGCAGGACACGACCAATGAGGTTCTGCTGCGTTTTCATGAAAGCAATCCGGCTGCTTCGAACGAACGTTCCGAGCCAGTCGCCCAGAACCGCCGCGCCGCGTAGGCGCGGCGCATTTCCCTGGCCGAACCATCCCTTCATCTGATACAAAAGCTGCAACACCACCGTCCTTCGTTTTTCCCTTCCGAAACACCCCCATCCTCATCCCCTTACCGCAGGTAAAGAATGACAATCTCTGAGCTTAAAGAAAAAAACATTACAGAACTAAGCCGCATTGCGCGTTCTCTGGAGATCGCGGGCGCGAGCGGAATGCGCAAGCAAGACCTGATTTTTCGCATTCTGCAGGCGCAGAGCGAGAAGGAGGGCCACATCTTCGCCGAGGGCGTGCTGGAGATTCTGCCTGATGGCTACGGCTTCCTGCGCTCGCCCGATTACAATTACCTGCCCGGTCCGGACGACATTTACGTTTCCCCCTCGCAAATCCGCAAGTTTGACCTGAAGACCGGTGACACGATCAGCGGCAATGTTCGCCCGCCGCATGAAGGCGAGAAGTATTTTGCGCTGGTGAAGATCGAGGCGATTAATTTTGAGTCTCCCGAGGAGACGCGCAACAAGATTCTGTTCGACAACCTGACGCCACTGTATCCGCAGGAACGCATTAAGATGGAGACGGTGCGGGAGAACATCAGCGGACGAGTGAAGGACCTTCTTACTCCGGTTGGCAAAGGCCAGCGCGGGCTGATTGTGGCTCCGCCGCGCACCGGCAAGACGGTTCTGCTGCAGTCCATCGCGAACTCCATTACGACGAATCATCCGGAGATCGTGCTGATTGTGCTGCTGATTGACGAGCGGCCGGAAGAAGTTACGGACATGCAGCGCTCGGTGAAGGGCGAGGTCATCAGCTCTACATTTGATGAGCCGGCGGCGCGCCACGTTCAGGTTGCGGAAATGGTGATTGAGAAAGCCAAGCGCCTGGTCGAACACAAGCGCGATGTGGTGATTCTGCTGGATTCCATTACGCGACTGGCGCGTGCCTACAACACGATCGTTCCTCCATCGGGCAAGGTGCTCTCGGGCGGCGTGGATTCAAACGCGCTGCAGCGGCCGAAGCGCTTCTTTGGCGCGGCCCGCAACATTGAGGAAGGCGGTTCGCTGACCATTATTGCCACCGCGCTGGTGGATACCGGATCGCGCATGGACGAAGTGATCTTTGAAGAATTCAAGGGCACCGGCAATATGGAAGTGATCCTCGACCGCAAGCTGGTCGATAAGCGCGTCTTCCCGGCCATCGATATTCAACGCTCCGGTACGCGGAAAGAAGAGCTGCTGATTCCCAAAGATGAATTGCAGCGCACCTGGCTAGTTCGTAAAGTGCTGAATCCGTTGTCGCCGGTCGAAGCTATGGAATTGCTGGTCGACAAACTTGGCAAGGCCCGCAACAATTCAGAGTTCCTCCAAAATATGAACGCCCTGTAGGGTCGAGCGGCCTGGCAAAGAAAAAGGTGCGGCTT
>JBOGMA010000453.1:0-3130 GCA_050746465.1 Acidobacteriaceae bacterium | reverse complement strand
CCCCCGGCAATTGGAATCCGCCCGTGGCTCTTCAACTCGCGATAGCCGCGCGTGTCGTCGGGAATCACCGCTTCTTCCAGCCAGCGCAAGTTGAACGGCTGCAGCAGAGGAAGCATGCGCTTGGCATAGTCAAGCGTCCATCCCATGTAGGCGTCGGCCATCAAGTCAATCTCATTGCCGATCACCTCCCGGACCGCCCGCACCAGTTCGACGTTTCGCTGCATTCCGGCCGCGCCGTCGATCGGACCCCACCCGAACCGCAGCTTCATCATCGTGTAGCCCTGGTCCTTATATTTCCGCGCTTCGGCTTGCAGTTCCGCGATCGGCATTGCGTACAGGCGACTGGCGTAGACCGGAATCTTCTCCTTGGTCCGTCCGCCGAGGAGTCGAAAGACTGGCTGCTTCGCATTCTTGCCCAGCAAGTCCCAGATCGCAATATCGACCGCTGAGATGGCCGCCAGAGCCACGCCCTTGCGCCCGAAGGCAAGCGTGCGCCGGTACATCTGCTGCCATAAAAATTCCACGTCCCAAGGGTCCGCGCCCACCAGCAGCGGCTTTAGATACGTGTCGATCAGCGATTTGGTCACCAGCGGCGACAGTGCGGCATTGCCCAGGCCAATCAGCCCCTGATCTGTGAAGATTTCCACGAGCAACCAGTTGTGAAAAGCAAAGTTCCCCATGGAAGCGGCGCGGAACGCCACCGGGTCCATGGGATTGGTGCAAAAGTGCGGCGGCAGCGGAACGGTCTCTCCTTCCCACTGCACTACACGCGTGCGGACTTCCGTAATCTTCATCGTGCGCTCTCCATCTGTTCTATTCCAATGCCGCGAAGCGGCTGAATTCTGCCGGCCCTTAAAAGAATGGCGGCAAAGCCAATCAAATGGAAGGTGCCTACGGCCACAAACAGCGTGCCGTAGCTCACACCGTGTGCCAGCAGGAACCCAACCACCAATCCAAATATTGCGCCGCCCATCGCACCGCCAAAACCGATCAGCCCAGCGACGGTGCCTACGGCGTTCAGTGGGAAGATGTCCGCTGGCAGCGTCATCACCAGTCCCGACCAGGCCTGCTGCGCGAAAAATGCGATGCTGAAGAGTGCGAGCGCCATCGACACCGGCGCCAGCGAAACCAGCATCACCGCCGGCATGGCAGCGGCGCAGCAACCCAGCGCGATTTTGCGCGCCGCATCAAGCGACCGTCCACGGCGCAGCAGTTCCGACGAAAACCATCCGCCGACGAAACTCCCCACTCCAGACGCAGCATACGGAATCCACGCGTAGGCGCTCACCTGCTTAATATCGAAGCCGCGCGCGTCGTACAGATATTTCGGCAGCCAGAAGAGAAGGAAATACCAGGCCGAATCGCTCATGAATTTCGCGAAGACGAAGGCCTGCACGTTGTGCATCCGAAGCACCTGCGCCCAGCGCATCGGCTTCTCGGGTCGCATCTCCTCCGCCGCTTTCGGGGAGGAGTTGGGACGATAACTCACCGCCCACCATATTACCCAACAGAGTCCCGCGCCGCCTGAAGCAAGGAACACCGCCCGCCAGCCGCTGGTCAGCAGGATGAATCCGATGATTGGCGGCGCGAGAACCGATCCGACTGCCGTTCCCGCATTAATAAGCCCCATCGCCGTTGACCGCTGCTTCGGCTCGATCCACTCGGCCACCACGCGCGTTGCCGCCGGAAAGCCTCCGCCTTCGCCCGCACCCAGCAGGAAGCGCGCGATCACCAGCAGGATGAATCCCGTGGCCAGGCTGTGCAATGCGCACGCCAGCGACCACCACAGCATGATGAGCAGAAACCCGCGGCGCGTGCCCAGCAAATCCAGCAGCCGACCGCCAATCACGTACATCGCGGCATACGACAGGAGAAAGGCCGTTTGCAGCCAGGAAAACTGCTCGTTTGAAAGCGGAATGTTGTGCTGGATGGAGGTGATCGCGACCGGCAGCGTGAGCCGGTCGAAGTAGCTGATGGCGATGGCCACTGCCACCAAGAGGACGACATACCATCTGCGCGACATCAATAATCAGGCCTTTCCGCAACAGCCCAGTGAGGGTCGAGCAATTTATACAGTTTTGTGTACAATTGCACGAACAACAACAGTGTACAATCTTGTCGAGCGGAAGAAGTCACAGACTTCATATCATTCCATACCATCTCTGAATGCTGGCTGCCGTCACCAAACTTGGCGCATCATCGTATTCGCTTCTCCGGGGTCATTGCCTGGTTTGGGGCAGAGCGACATGATTGGTTAACGTGCCAACGCCGTCGATGGAAATATGGATCGCGTCTCCATGAGCGAGCGTGAACGTATCGTCCGGAACGATGCCGGTGCCGGTCATGAGATACGCACCGCCGGGAAAAGTGTTTTCGCGAAAGAGATAGTCGGCCAGGTCCTGAGGATTGCGCTTGAGCATGTCGAGCGTGGTTTGCCCCTGAAAGGCAGCTGATCCGCTTCGTTCGATGGAGATCGAAATGACTGTTGTTTTCGGAAGAGGCTGATCGGCAAGCAGAACGCACGGTCCCAGCGCGCAGGAGCCGTCGTAGACCTTAGCCTGGGGAAGATAGAGCGGGTTTTCGCCTTCGATATCACGCGAGCTCATGTCATTGCCGATGGTGTAGCCGACGATCTGGCCGCGCGGATTGAGCAGCAGAGTCAGCTCCGGCTCGGGTACCGACCACTTCGCGTCAGCGCGGATGCGCACCGGCCCGCCGGGCCCGACAACGCGGCGCGCGGTGGCCTTGAAAAACAACTCCGGACGTTCGGCGGAATAAACGCGATCGTAAAAGGTTCCACCACCCGCGTCCTTGGACTCGTCCATGCGAGCGGTGCGGCTTCGATAATAAGTGACTCCAGCCGCCCATACCTCCTGACTTCCGATTGGAGGGAGCAGGTCGCTGGGTTCAGGCTTTTCGCCGGCGGATGAATGCGACGCCTCGCGTACTCGGGCGGAGAGATTGGAATCTGAAATCAGATCATCCCACGAAGAAACGTCGAGCTTGTGCCACTTGTCGTCGTTTCCATTCGCAAACATGCCCTTTTTCGTGTTGTACAGCTTCATGCGGGTTCCCTCTCGTGTTGTGCGGATAATGATAGCCGGGTCAGGATCGCCGTCGTGTCATACAC
>JBOGMA010000452.1:0-7404 GCA_050746465.1 Acidobacteriaceae bacterium | reverse complement strand
CACCAGCGCCTTACTCCGTGATAAGTGCGTATAACTATCAAAATCAGATCGAACTCGCAAGCAATGAGTTGTGCTTCGGCATAGCAGCGCGCTTTGGGCATTTACCTGTAACGCACCAAAGCTGATGACAGCGAAGCAGAAAAATATGGGATGGCGAGCTTCTGCCTCGCCATCCCAGGGAGGCACAAACTTAGAATGCGAATCGGGCGGAAAATTGCAGCCGCCGCATCGTGGTTCCATCCTGCGAAGACACGATGCCAGAAATAATCCCGGAATTGGAGCCGCAGTCCACGCATCCATTGGGCTGGCCAAGGTTGGGATGATTGAATAGGTTAAACGCTTGCGCCTGGAATTCGAGGTTCATTCGTTCAGTCAGGAAGAACTTCTTGGATGCGGCGAGGTCCACATTGACCAGGCCGGGACCCCAAAGAGAGTTTCTTTCCATATCGCCAAAGGTCCCGGGATTAGGCCGCTGATATGGACCTTCGATATCTCCGGCGAAGGCGAGGGTAGGAACGGGCTTGAAATATTGAACCTGATGCGCCACCGGATTAAACGATCCGGCGCGCAGGGTCGCCTGCGGCCCCGAACCGATCCCATTGGGACGGCACATCGTCCCTCCCTGGCCATCAATGTCCTGGTCTTGCGTGCACAGGCTGTAAGAAGGAGTGAAAGGCAGTCCGCCCTCCCACGTCCAGGTGCCGTTCAGAGAGAACCCGCCGATAAGCTCATTCACAAATCCCGAAGCATTCGCCGCAACCGGTTTGCCTTTGCCGAAGGGAAGGTCCCAGTTTCCAGTGAAGACAAACACGTTGCGTCGGTTGTAATAGCTGTTGCCAAAATCCGCCTTGGAATCCATAAAAAAGTAATCGGACTCATTGGCGCGCGCCTGTGACCAGGTGTAATGCGAGAGAATCTGGAAGCCTTGCGAGAAGCGCTTCTCGAAAACGACCTGCAGCGCGTTGTACTTGGTTGTCGCCTGGTTGGCGTTATACCGGAAAGACTGCGTCCACAGGTGAGCCGCGCCAAACGGTACGCCAAGGTTCCGCTGCGCGGTGCCGTCGTAATAGGGCTGGCGTTCATTCTTCGTGTAGGGAAGCCCGGTGTCCGAATCAATGGGTTCGTTGCAGCCGATGGGAGCGCCGCTCGCTACGCAATCGAATCCAGCGATGGTTGGCTGATTGACGTCCGCCTGGTTGGACGAGTCGAACATATTGTGAATGCCATGACTTCCCACGTAGCCGATCTGGAGCGACATGGAGCGGGAGAGTTCCTGCTGAACCATGAGGTTCCACGCATCGATGGTGGGAACACGCATAGTGAGCGGACGAGTAGGCAGTTGAATCGTATCCGGAAGCGGATAATTGCCGTCCGATGGAATCGGCGGGAACGGAAATGCCGGCGGGCCTGTGCTCAAGTCAAAACTTATTGGGGTAAAGTTGCTCGATGGATTGAAGTTCTGCACTACGGCGGTTGGATAGGAGAAGGTCAACACCTCGCCAAAGATATCGCCTGACCACCCCATTCCATAAGCGCGGCCATATCCGGCGCGGACAACCGTCCTTGGCAGCGCCTGCCAGGCCACACCGATACGCGGCGCCACGTGGGAGTACTCCATGTTCACGTTCATGCTGTTGTTGTAGGAGCCATATCCGGCGATGCGAACGTTGCCCGATTGGAGGTCAAGTAAACCGCCCTGCCCTTTGCCCGCTACGCTTTCGGGGAAATAGAGATCCCAGCGAACCCCGTAGTTTACCGTCAGCTTCTGGGTGGCGCGCCACTGGTCCTGCGCATAGAAGAACCAGCGCCTTTGACGCTCGGCGGCATTGGTGTTTTGAATCACCGTCCTGTTGAAGGCGCCAATATCTCCGAGCACGAACGTCGCGTAACCCAGGCCCTGACTGCTGGGTCCGGCGGTGATGGTCCCCGGAAATTGGAACTGACCGGAAGGCAGATTGTTGTTGTTGACGCCCACCAGATGATTCAGCGCATAACGGATGTCCGCCCCAAAGCGGATATTATGGTTTCCCATCAGATGAGACCAGTTGTTCACAAACTGATATTGGCTCTCGGTCTGCTGATAGAAGTTTGTTGTCGTTCCATAACTCACCACGCTGCTGCCGTTTGACCCATTCGCGGGCACGCTAATGTTGAATTGCGGCAGTCCACCGCTGATCGCCAGATCCCCCTGGTTCACGCCGCCGATTCCAAGCTGAGTACCCAGCGGCTGGTTGTAATCAGGTTCGACGTCGTTGATGTGAATGCGGAACCAGCCGAAGCGAAAATCCGTGAGCCAATTATTTGAGAGGGCGTAGTCACCGCCGGCTGCCACGTTCTGGTCGAGCGTGGTATCGGTGCCGGCGAAGTTGCCCAGTCCGAACCCCGGGCCGCCGGCCGCCCCAAACACGGGCGTTCCGTTTAGATCGGAATTGAACCGGGTATACCGTCCAAAACTATGGAATCTTTGCGATGTCTGGGCATCAATGCGAACGTCGAATTGATCGGTGTTGAAACCGCCGGAACCTGATCCCGCGAAATTGTCGAAGGTGCTTCCATTTCCAAAATTCGGCAGCGGCATGGCTTTCATCAGGGCGATGGCGGGAGCGGATAAACGGCCAGCCGGGATGATGTTGCCGGCAAAGGCCGTCCGTCCCCCAGTACCGCTGGTGTTGCTTTGAGGATCATAGGCTTGATATTGCGGTCCTCCGCCCAGCGCAGGATTCAGATAATCGCTAAGGTCGCAGTCTCCGCCCGAGGTGCAGGTGCTGTGCGCGGTCGCAGTGGGCACTGTGGTCGTGATCGTGGTGCCGGTCTTCTCCCGCAGCCCTTGATAATCCCCAAAGAAGAATAGTTTGTCTTTGGCGATCGGTCCCCCAACCGACCCGCCGAACTGGTTATGGACAAAGGATGGAATGGAATTGGGCCCGATCTGGTTGAACGGGTTGCGCGCCTGTTGAGCATCGGACCGGCGATACTCGAACAGCGATCCATGAAACGCGTTGCTGCCGGATTTGGTTTGAGCTGTGACCATTCCGGCTACGGCCCCACCAAACTCTGCGTCATAGTCTTGCGACGTGACTTTCATTTCTGAAACGGCGTCGAGGTTCGGGTTAATTACAGCTACACCCTGGATTGGGTCCTGATTGTCCGTGCCGTCCAGTTCATACCCGGTGGCAAAAGGCAATTGGCCGTTGACCTCGATCTGTTCGCTCTGCTGAGGATTGGTGTCCTGGCCCACGCTCCAGCCGATATAGGTTGTGCCCGGCGTGAGCAGCTCGAATGACGTGAAATTTCTCTGAAGGTTGGGCAGGGTGGTAATCGCCCGGGTGTTCAGGATGGTGCTCACGTCGGCGCGATCGGTCGTCAGTAGCGGCGCTCCGGCCGTAACTGTCACCGTGTTAGAGACGGCACCGACCTTAAGCTGGAGATCGACCTTGGGCGAGGTGTCCGCGTGGACTACCACGTCCGGCGCGCTGCTTTTGCTGAATCCCGTAGCTTCGGCGGTAACCAGATATGTATCCGGAATAAGATGCTCCACCCGATACTCGCCGCTGCCGTTGGTCACGGTCGTAACGGAGGTGTTTTTGCTGATGTCCGTTACCGTGATGGTGGCGTTTGGGATTGCCGCGCCCGTATTGTCGGTCACAGTTCCGAAGATTGATCCATAAACCGCCTGCGCGCCTGCCGGAAGGGCGGCGGTGAACGAGAGCAGCAGCAGAGACGAAAGCGCGATCAACGTGCGGCGGAATTTGCGGATTTTCCTGGGTAGAGTACTTTCGCAAAGCGGCGTATCCATGACCTACCTCCTGATACTTTCAACGCGCGACCCTGACTTATATCTTTTTTGTCTCTCTGATTCGCTTTATTCCGCCATCCTCTGATGCCACCATTAGCTGATTTGCAGCATCCAACAACGCGTCCGGCGAGTGTGGATTGTGTAGCTTCTCTCCACCGCGCGACGGACCTAGCGATGGAAGTATCCTGCTAGCGTTTTCCTCGGGCTACAACGTTTTTTACTGTGATTTGACGGGTCAAATTGCAGGTGAAATACTCGGAAGTCCTAAGATGACGGCCTCCAATCTGGCTCCGGAATCGAGTCCCAAGTTGCTGGCGGACCCCCGATGGGCATTGGTCGAGCGCATCGCCGCAAGCCAGCATCTGAAGTCCTCGGCGCGCCTCCGCGAGTTTCTTTTCTACATTTCCGAATGTGCCATCCGCGAGGTTCCGGAGGACGCTACCGAGCAGCAGATCGGAATCCGGATTTTTCATCGCCACCCCGGCTACAACTCCAGCGAAGACAGCATTGTTCGTACCCATGCGCGGTTGCTGCGACAGAAGATCGCGGCCTATTTTGCCGATGAGGGATCGCAGGAGCAAATCCTGGTCGAAATACCCAAGGGCCACTACCTCCCTGTTTTCCATGCCAGAAGCCCCGAAGCCCATACCGCGCTGCACGAGGTGGCGGTTGAGGTTGCGCCCAAAGCCATTACCAGTCCCAAGCTCGCAAAGCCGCGTCTGCAGTGGAAACTGGGATTGCTCGCACTGGCTGTAATTGCGGCTGGCGTGCTCTTGTTCTGGCATCCGTGGTCGCGGCCTGCGTCTGCCCAGGCGGCGGTAGACCGCTTTTGGCAGCCGTTTTTCTCAAACAGCAATCCGCCGCTGGTCATATTCAGCAACGCGCTCTTCGAAGGGAATTCCACCGACGGCCTGCGCTATGCGCCGCAGCAGACTGAACAGGCGGTGCAGGGCGCTGGAAATTATGTGGATACCTATACCGGCATTGGCGAACTGGCCTCCGTTTACAAGCTCACCCGCCTTTTCGACGCGCACAACAGTCAGTTCATTTTGAAGCGTAGTCTGCTGGTTACCTGGGATGAAGCGCAGGCCAAAGACTTGATCTTCATCGGGTCCGCCGCGGAGAATCCATCCCTGCGCGTCCTTCCTTCCACGCGGGACTTCACCATGATGGCAACTCCTGACTCAGCCGGCGTCGTCAATCATCATCCAAAACCAGGTGAGCCGGCGGTTTACCTCCGTCCGGAGCACCCATTGAGGGTGGATTACGCGATTCTTGCCTTGCTTCCCGGCGTGCAGCCAGGTACGCAGATGCTGGAGTTCAGCGGCCTTACGACCTTTGGAACCCAGGCCGCCGTCGACTATGTCTGCCATCCCGATACCGCTGCGGATCTGCTGCGACAAATTACCGACTCCAGCGGGAAAATCCACCCCTTCGAGGCGGTGCTTGAAACCAGGATTGGAGGCGGCGTGCCGCTCGAAACCCGGCTGGTCACGATCCGCGTTCACTGAGTGATCTACTGAACGGGCTGCAGCGTCGGTTGGTTGGCTGCGTGAATCTTAGTGGCAAGATCAGTCTCTCGCTTCGACTCATCTTCGCGACCGGTCTTTCGATATGCCTGCGCAAGCAAAGTGTGGGTGATGAAGTTCGAAGGGTCCATCTTCTCAGCGTGGCGCAGGTACATGATGGCTGTAACCGGATCGCCGCGATGCAGCAGCACTTTACCCATTTGAATAAACGGCCCGGTGCTTGATGTATCCAGGGAGAGTGCTTTGGTGAGCGCCTGCTGCGCCTCTTCCAGCTTGCCCATGCGAGTGTACAGATCGCCCAGGCGATCATAGGTTGCCGGATACCCGGGATTCAGACGCCGCTCCTGCTCAAATTCCGTGGTGGCATTCGCGACATCTGATTTGTTCAGATACACCTCGCCGAGCATGAAGTGAGCAAGCGGCAATTTCGGATCACGCTGGAGCGCCTTTTGCGCCTGCCCTGCGGCGAGTTCCGGAAGATTGGCGCGCATCAGCATATTGCCCAGCAGCAGATAGGCGGAGGCGGAATCGGGATCAACATCAAATTCTTTTGCAAATGCATTTCGAGCATCATCGTAGCGACGGGCATCCATATAGCAGAGTCCGAGGACATAATTCGAGTCGGCATCAGCATTCGGCATCCATTCGCGCACGCGCTCCAGGTATTGAATCGCATTTGCCGGCTGACCCATGCGGTAAAGGGTGAGCCCTTCCATCTGCACCGATTCCTTGTCTTCCGGATCCTGCTGAATTGCCGCCGCGAAGGCCTGTTGTGCTTCTGACAGCTTACTGGTGCGGTAATAGGCAACGCCCAGTTCATGCTCAAGGCCCTTAACCGGCGGCTGAACACTTTCGAGTTGCTGAAGGATGGTCATCGCCTGCGCAAAATCGCCCTTCTCAAGCAAAGCATGAGCGCGCGCCAGTGACTGATGCGAACTATCTGGAGACGAAGCAGCCTGCGGCCAGGCTGCCATCGGCGCGACAAACAGCACTACCAAAAGCGATAAGATACGCATGACGCATTCAGCATACTGCGATCCTCTGATTCATGGCTGCCGCAACCTGTCTTCGAAAAAATCTATGGATGCCGGCCTGCGGGTTTTTCCTGGCCGCCGGCTTGCTGTGCGGCGCGCAAACTCACGGCAAACGCTCGCAGCCCTATCCACCCAACGCGAAGCATCCCGGCCCCTCCTGGTTTGAGGATGTAGCGACGCAGGCCGGGCTGAGGATGCGGAACGTGAATGGTGAAGCCGCGCTCAAGAATTACATCATCGAGACGACTGGAAGCGGAGTCGCAATTCTGGACTACAACCACGACGGCTGGCCGGACATTTTGCTGCTGAACGGCCAGACGCTCGACGGCAAACCCATCAACGGCTCCGAACCCACGCTGCATCTCTACCGGAACAATCACGACGGGACTTTTGCCGATGTAACCACAGCCGCCGGCCTCGCCATAACCGGCTGGGCGCAAGGCGTGTGCATTGGCGACTACGACAATGACGGCTACGACGACCTGTACGTCACTTATTACGGAAAGAATCGGCTCTTCCACAATGAGCGCAATGGCACTTTTAAGGAAGTCGCAGGCCCGGCCGGCGTAGCGGGCGACGGGAAGTCATGGGGTACAGGCTGCGCCTTTGTCGACTACGATCGCGACGGCAAACTCGATCTGATGGTTGCGAATTACGTGCAACTCGACATGGCCACAGTGCCGAAGCCGGGTCAGGGCGTCACCTGCATCTGGAAGGGAACTCCGGTCATGTGCGGCCCGCGCGGACTCCCATTCCGAACCAATATCCTCTATCACAATCTCGGAAATGGAAAATTTGAAGACGTGAGCCAGGCCAGCGGAATCACGAAAACCTACGGCCATTACTGCTTCAGCGTGTCCACCCTCGACTACAACGGCGACGGCTGGCCCGATATCTTCATCGCGTGTGACAGCACGCCCAGCATCCTCTACCGCAACAACAAGAACGGAACCTTCACCGATGTAGCTGCCGACGCGGGCGTGGCGTATGACGAAGACGGGCGCGAGCAGGCCGGAATGGGATCAACTGTTGGCGACTATAACGG
>JBOGMA010000451.1:0-4476 GCA_050746465.1 Acidobacteriaceae bacterium | reverse complement strand
CTCCGCAGCAGACCCTCGACCTTCGCTTCACCCCCGCCACCGCGAAGCAACTCCTCGCCTCCGCCGGCAACCATTCCATCAATCCCGGCGACGCCTCCTTCGCCGTCATCTACTCATACGGCGGATTCACCGGAGCCACCACCTTCGTCCGCTCCGACGACGCGACCAGCGCCCCTATCCACATCACCCGAGCCGCCGTCCCTTCCAGCAAAGGCGAGGCCTTCTTCAAAAATCCCTTTGCCGACCTCGACCAGGCCCGTAACGCTCCGCTTGTCATCCAGCGGGCCCTCATCGGCGAAGTCCCCGGGGAAGGCCACGGCTGGCTCATTGCGGTGCTCCTTTATGTCTTTATGGCCTTCTACGCCGTCGGCCCCGGAGTCTGCGTCTGGCTCGCTCTCTCCGAGCTCATGCCCACCCGCATCCGCTCCAACGGCATGAGCATCGCCCTGGTTATTAACCAACTCGTGTCCACAACCCTGGCCGTGATCTTCCTGCCCGTCGCCAGCAAATACGGCTATTCCGCTATGTTCTTCCTCTTTGCAGGATTTACGGTCATTTACTTCATTACGGCCGTCTTCTTCCTGCCCGAAACCAAAGGCAAGACCCTGGAGGAAATCGAAGCCCACTTTGCCAAATCTTGAACCGGATTCCTTCAATTCCGGTTGCATTCCGTTCAATTTTCAAGCAGTATCCCGAAAATTCTTCTAGGCAAGGCTGTACAACACTGCTACACTGATTTCCGTTTCACTTGCGCTTTGCGCTTTTTTGCCGGTTCTCACGTTGAATCTAGAACGTTTGAGGTACCACCTATGAAACGGCAGAATCCCCCCCAGGCTTCTCTGGATCAGGCCCTCGCTATCGAATGCTTTCTGCGCCCGGCGCCGCTGGTCGCAATCTATCTGGTGTGCGCCACCGCAGCGTTTGCGGTCCTAGCGCTGCTTCTCGTGATCCTCTTCTCTGAAAATGTACTGAACCCGGCTGGGAATGTCGGGCTCCTTCTTCTCCTGCTCGGACTCGGCCCGGCCGTTATGGCATTCGTTGAGTTCTGGCGCAGGCCCGACGATCTCCTTTCCGCCGTTATTCGGAACCTCGCCAATTCCCGGCGTAAGCCCATCGGCGTCAATGCGGAGCGCTGCAATTTCAAGGTCCTGCTCCGGACCGGCGAACCCATGTGCGCAAATCTCACGTTCCAGTTCCCCGCCGAGGATCACCTTCCTGAAGTACGGGAATACATCCTCAGTTATGTTCGGCTAAGTCTGGAGCGCTATGCCTCCATGCTCACCGAGCTGCCGCCTGAGAATGACGTGAGGGACGTAGTGGATCGCGCGCTGGATACAGTTGCCGGTGAATACCGCATTCCGGTCCTCTATTCGGAAGTGCTGAGCCTGCAGAAGATCCGTGACGCCTACTCCAGGCCGGATGATCTTCCCACGCGCTCCGAGCATGTGGGACTGGCAACAGGCACCCTCGGGTAAGGGCGAAGAAAAACTCGTCCTTTCCCGCAGAGGACCCGCCGTCAAACGGCGCATCAGGGCAGTTCCGTCGCCTTGCAGCCGGAGGCCGCGGCCGATGGCTTGAGGTCCTCCGTAAGGATGCGACGAATATAGAAGTGGAAAAACTTGTCCGCGTCTGAGGTCAGACATACCTGCGCGTTGGCTGGCCCCGGCTCCTCGCGGGTAAAGCCCTTCGCATCCACCACAACATGCAGCGGTATCGTCGGGCATAGGTCCGGCCTTAGCGCGTATGCCGCCGCCATCGCGTCAAACAGCGTCGGCGTGGGATTCTGCGTGGAAGCCGTCCAGTCATGGTATAGCAAGGCCAGAGTATCGGTAAGCGGCTTGCTCTGGCTGAAGATCACGTTCCGCTTCGAAACGTCCAGCTTCAGTTGCGTCGAGTCCAGCGGCATCACGTACAGCGGCACGCCTGAGGTGAACAGCTTCTGCGCCGCCGGAATGTCCATCAGAATGTTGTATTCCGGCTCGGGCCCGTGAATCGGCCCGTAGCCCAGGTCGCCATAACCTCGCCTAATCGATCCGCCCATGATGACCACTCGCTTCAGCTTTCGGAACGCCGCCGGATCGCGCTCAATCAGCGCGCCAACATTGTGGAGCGGCGAAACCGAAATCAGCGTGATTTGCCCCGGATACTTACGAATTTCCTTCAGGATGAAGTCAACGGCATCCGGCCACTTCTGGTCTGGGAACCGCTCAGCCCAGCGGGCCTGGGTGAACGTACTCTTCGCCGCAACCTTCGGCCCCGCGGCCACCGGGATATCGCTCCTCCCAACCTCGCACAGATACCGCTCGACCAGCCGCGCCCGCAGATCGGTATCGCCAAAGTCCGTCGTCACACCCAGCACCTGAACCTCCGGACTGGATAGCAGCAGCCCCAACGCGAACGCATCATCAATGTCATCGCCGATGTCCGTATCAAAGATCACTTTCTGCGGGCCGGAAGCAGCCTGTTGCGCCACCAACTCCCGTCGGCAGCAGCATAGCAGCGCGATCAACAGCAAAAGGGAAACACGAGACTTCATAAGGCGCTCCAATCAGGTACTTGGCCCGATTTTATTCCACGGCTTGACGCTGTCTGTTCCTTCGGAGTATTTCATCAGAAAACCTGGACGTCGCTTCAGCTAAAAGCGGAGCCAATGCGCCGGTCGTAATGCTCCCGAAAAAGTAACGAAATCGACTTTGCCTGGGTCTCTTGATAACTTTCAGAGGGAGGGCTCTGGAGGCCAATGTCCGCAATCACCTCGAACCTGGACGCCTCGGCACCCGCTCTCTCACTCCAACATCTGCGGGTAGCCATCGTCCATTACTGGTTTGTAAGCCAGGGCGGGGGAGAGAAGGTGGTCGAAGCATTGGCCGAAATCTTCCCTCAGGCGGATTTGTTTACCCTGATCGCAAATCCGAAACAAATACCCGAATCCCTCCGCGGGCACAAGCTGCATACTTCTTTTCTGCAAAAAATTCCGGGCGCGAGAAAGTTCCACCGCTATTTTCTTCTCTTGCAGCCTACCGCGCTTGAGCAGTTCGATCTCAGCGGCTACGACCTCGTCATCAGCTCAGAATCAGGCCCGGCCAAGGGAGTGATTACCTCACCGGCAACCTGCCACGTCTGCTATTGTCATTCCCCCATGCGGTACTTGTGGGACATGCACGCCGAGTATCGCGCCGCAATGAATCCCGTGGTCCGGTTCGCGTATGCTCTGGCCTCGACGCCGCTCCGGGTCTGGGACTTGGCCACCGCGTCTAGGGTCGATTTCTTCATCGCCAACTCCCGCTTCGTCGCCAGGCGGATCAGGAAAATCTACCGCCGTGACAGCGAGGTAATCCACCCTCCCGTCGATGTCGCCGCGGGTACGGTTCAATTCGACCCCGGCCAATACTACCTGTGCGTCGGCCGCCTCGTGGATTACAAGAAGATGGACCTGGCAGTCAGGGCCTGTACGCGCCTGGGACGGCGATTGAGAGTCGTCGGACTTGGCCCGCAATGGACCAGGCTCAAGCGCCTGGCCGGGCCGGACATCGAATTCAAGGGTAGCGAATCCTCATCCGAATTGCGGGACAGCTTCGCGCACTGCCGCGCCCTCCTGTTTCCCGGAGAAGAAGACTTCGGAATCGTCCCGGTGGAAGCACAAAGTTTCGGGCGTCCTGTCATCGCATACGGCTCCGGCGGCTCGCTGGAGACGGTGGAAGGATGCTGGCCCGAACAGACTTTAGAGAACCGGCACACCGGATTGTTCTTTGAAACTCAGACGGTGGATTCGCTTGAGAAGGCAATCCTTCGTTTTGAATCCGAGGAGGCCAAGTTCTCGCCGGAAGTCATCGCCTCGCACGCGCGACAATTCGATGCAACCCGGTTCAAGCGTGAGATACAAGCATTCCTGGCACAAAGCTACCGTGAGTTTCAAGAAAAGAACCCGCAAGGCCGCAAGGAAATACCGTCGTCGCGGCCCTGATCCAGGAATAAAAGGGGAACACTCGCTGGACAAGAGGAAGTCTGCGCGGGACTCCGGACAGAATACTCGGTCGTGAAATACTTAGTTTTCGGTTACGTTGGTCACGACTGCCAAAATCATCCTGCCGAACAAGGGCACGGCATGGGTTCCGTTCTCAAATGCGGGCGCCTTTTCCAGCCCACCTCAATGCACGGTTAGCTATCAGACTACGGCCAAGCCGGGAGTTAGCAGACGCTCTCGTTCAACCCGGCGGCCAATGGCATTTCGATCTTTGGTCAGCCCTACATCGGCGTCTATTTCATTTGTGTCGGGAATTGAAATCGTCTCCCTCGGAATGAACCTTACCTTGATCCACTTCCCCCGGGGGAACTTGTGCCTCAGGGCTCGCTTTTTTGGCGATTTTTGACGGGATTGATACGGTAGAATCATCCCGTGACTAACTTGCAAACAGAACCCAAGGTGATCGACCGTACCAACTCGGAAGATCGCGACAAGATCGATCTGCTCGATAT
>JBOGMA010000450.1:0-1876 GCA_050746465.1 Acidobacteriaceae bacterium | reverse complement strand
CCGTAGCTGTGCGTCTCGTCCGTCGTGCGCTGCAAGCCACCCCATACGAAATGTTCGATGTAATAGTCCAGCGCCTCAATTTCCTCCTGGTTCGGGAACTCAGCATTCTTGCTGGCCAGATAAGCGGGTTTGCTCAGCCCCGGATCATCGCACGTCACTTCATAAATCCGCCAGCCCTTGATCTGGTCGTAGTTGTCCGGACTCAGTTGTACGTGCGACTCCATGTTCCACTCGCACAGCAGCCCGTTGTACCACTTGCTCTTGTCGCGGACCTGATGTTTGGTCGTGAACGCGGCGCGCTTATGTGCCAGCGTCTCCAGCGGCTCAGTGGCGAAGAACTCCAGCCGCGTGGAACGGCCCCCACCATGGTTCACCGTCAGCAGGTTCTCGCCAAGTCGCTGGAAGTTCACCCGATACAGCCTCCGCCCGCTCCGCACGCCGAGAGCCGTGATCGTCGTCTGCTCAGGATGCTCGGCCACAATGCTCTTAACCGGCTCATGCGAGCGGATGGCAATGCAGGTCGAAAGATCCGTCGGGACCGTCATCCCCGGCGCAACCTCCACGTCGATCAGACCCGCGTCAACCACCCTTTGCCGCACGCCCGCGTAGTCCTGCGCCCCGGCCAGTTCAAATCCATATTCGCGGCTCTTGCCCGGCGTCAGAGTCAGGCTGGTTCGAGGCTGGCGCCAGCGCCCGTCGTGGGCGGCTACCTCCTCGCCCACTGCCGCGGAATGAATATAGACACGGTAAGCAGGGAACACGCGGCGCTGTCCTCTGTGCGGGCGCGGATGGTCCCAATACTCCAGAGAGGTGCTGCGTTCCGGCATCATCACCAGATATGGGCCCACGCTGTTGGACCGCATCCAGAACAGAAACGATCCATGCCCGGAGATGAAACTGTGCTTCAGCACCGGAAGATCCGAAGTGGACCCCTTGGGCACAAATGTGGCGTGCATTGGAAGTGGAACCGCAAGGTCGCCAATCTCGATCGGCTCAGAAGAGATATTGCGCAACCCGATCGTCCAGCGCAGCACGTTGCCGTGCGGCTTCAAGTTCAGAGTCACGGCGAGTGCCTGCCCACTGTCGTCCGACGCCTGATATTGCCCCTCCGCAGATGACGCGGTCGCATCCGCTGTCTTGAATCTTTGCCAAGACCCACTGCCGCGCCGCCACGCGATCTCGATATGCCCGAGCTTCTGCCCTCTGGCCACATAGTTCGTTGGAAGCGAATCCCCGGCAAACTTCAGACTCGTCAGCACGGCTCCATCAAATTCAAGCAGGAATGGCGAGGCGGTTTCGGCATGTGTTGAGGAACCGGCTACGCCAGTACGTTCCGCGGCGTGAGCAAACGACGAAAGAGGAACACCAGCCGCCACCGTGGCAGCTCCCAGCAAAAACTCACGACGATTCCCAGCCATCCGTCACCTCAAATTGAATGTATACAAAGATGTATGTATTTTTGGGATACATGTCAAGAATGGGTAATCCGGGATGCGGAAGCTGCACCATGCACGTGAAACCAAATACGGTCTCAGTCTTTTTCAGAAGGTCGGCCGGAGGGTTCCTGGTGTTGGAACGGCCGGGCGATGGGAAGCTGCCACCCTCGCCGAATCGCCATAAATCGCAACCCGAAGCAAAGTACCGCCCCCGCTATTGCCGCATCCGCAGTTGGCAGGTGCATCATGCGCCCGCCAACCATGACCGCCGCGCCGATGAGGGCCGCAACCGCGTACAGTTCAGTTCGCAGTACCGTGGGGATTTCCCTGACGAGCACATCACGCGTCATTCCCCCTCCGATCCCGGTGAGCATGCCGAGCAATATGGCCGCAACCGGTCCAGCGTGATATTCCAACGCCTTGCCCGCGCCGGCCACAGC
>JBOGMA010000449.1:0-5214 GCA_050746465.1 Acidobacteriaceae bacterium | reverse complement strand
CATCTGATAATTCTGCGCCCGGAAAATTAATAAGAAACGGCGTAACCTGTTTCGGCAACAGTGTTGGGCAAATCTTGTCGAAACTGTCCTCCGTCGCGATCGCCTTGCCATTCTTGTCCTGCAGAGTTGCCGTTACCGACACGTGAGCGGGAACAACATCCTCATTCATCAGTTCTCCAAGCACCACAACGCCCGCGGCACGCTGCACCGGATGCATATCAACAACGCGAACGTGAGGCGATTCGACGTTCTGGGCTCCCCAGTCATCACCCGCGCCCCGGTAGATGACATCCCACCGCAAATAATTCACCGGAATCACCTGCGGCGGCACGACCGACTTTTTCACCAATGGCCAATCCACTTTCCAGCGATCGCCGTTCCTTACCACCTTCAAATCGCGCGTCTTCACAAATGGACCAACGACGGTTGACCAGTGGAGCCGCATCCGAATCGTTGCCTCGTCAGCATTTGCGCGCAAAGGCCGGACCTCAAAGCTCGACAAACTCGCGTAGGTGCGAAGGCTCGTATAGTATCCGGTTAAGTCACGGACGAAATCGGCCTCCGTGAATTCACCTTTGTTGCCCAGACTCGAGTAGGCTGCTCCCCAATGGCGCAGACGAATCTCATCACCCAGATTCTCAACGGCCGCCTTCGGAGTGGAGGACGTGCGGAGCAGGCTTCTTCCTCCGGCCAGCTGGACGGCGGTCTGCACCGGCCAAAGCGTTCCGCACACAACCAGAACCACTGTCACGATCGTAATAATGACCGCCCAGATTCGTCCGCTCATGACACCACGCTCCCCGGAACGATATTTTCATCCGTCGCGTAGGCCCGTTCTCCACGATCGTCATCATGGCGGCCCTCCTCCGGTATCAAAACAACAAGGATCGCGAGAATACTGCTGCCAAACGGCAGAATTCCCCACATCATCCCCTGCCAATGCGGCGGCCTTTCGGGAGCATTGATCGGAGTCGCGGGAGGCACTCCATCCATGCTCCACACATCCACCGCTCCATTTTCGAGCTGGTCCACCTGGCGCCATCCGCTGAATACCAGCAGCGGATCGTAATAGGAATCCCGCACGAAGACCCACTTCAACCCGTAATGGTCGGCGTGTCGCAGAATCGCGCGCAAAGCCTCCAAACCGCTTGCGCCAAAATATTTTGAGCTGGTCAGCGCGGCCCCTCCGTGCTTTGTTAGTTCGGGCAGCCTTCGACCCGAGTTCCATTCACCATCCACACTGCTGGCATCGGTTAAAACGGCCAATTCTGCAATTTGACGCCCAAACCCCAGAGTCACGTAACGGTACCGATCGTGGCCGTCTCGATTCAACCACTGCGCAACAGGCTTCACGTCGAAGTTTTCTGCGTCCGCCGACCGGTAGGTCACCCATGAAACCCCTAGCGCGCAGCTTGCTGCGGCAAGCACCGCCAATCCCGTAATCGCAACCTTTCGATAGCGCGCGATCAGCTCCGCCGCAAGAAGACCAACGAACGGGAGCGCCAGCAGCGTCGCCCAATAAGTAAAGCGCTCCATGGTCAGAACTTCAAAGGCGCGGCCCAGTAACCACTGCCCAACGTGTGTGGTCCCGCCAAGCCCGATCAGGGCAGCGACCCAGAAGCCGATCAGCAATGGACGAAGGCGCACTACCTTCGATCCGCGAATCACGATAAACGGCAAGGCCAGGATCATTGCTCCATAAGGAACGATGAAGTAATTCAAGCCCCATTGCGGGCTCAGGATGTAATTGGCACGGCTCGGATGTGGAATGGGAGTCTGCGTGACTGGATAGTTAATGAGCGCGATCCAGAATGGCAGCAACACCACCGCGATGGCCGCCGCCACAATCACAATGATGGTTATTGTCCGTGCGGTAAACTGTGCGCCTGTAGTGGGTTCCTCACCCTTCCGGTCCAGCCAGACCAGCACTAGTACCGGCACCGCAAAGAAAAATGAACCAAATAACAGCGTCGCATGGTGCGCTGCGCCCGCGGCGATGAAAAGCACAGCGCCCTTGAGAAGATTCCGCCCCTTACCCCGGCGAATCCACTCATACATGTAAGGAAGAGCATTCAGATAAAGCGGAGCGGCAGATGTTGTACCAAGTTGCCCGGCGGAATACACCAGAAAGCTCTCCGCTCCCAGGAAAACACTGGCCAGCGCCGCATAGGATGCCGCGCGAGGGCTCACCCATAGCCGAGCAAACCGATAAACGCCCACTACCAGGAGCAGGATCGCGGTGAGTTCCACCATCATGTAGGCCATTTCCAGACCGCAGATGTGAGACACCACCGCCACCCATTGCTGCGGCAAAGGCGGGTAGGTCGTCTGCGAAAAGCCCGCATACCATTTCGTGTTCCACGGATCGAACCAGTGACGCAGGTAATGCGACGCGAAGAAAATATGAAATGTCGCGTCATACGATTTCAGCGGCAATCTCATCATCAACAGCGGCAAATGGACCGCAAGCGCTGCCATCAGGATGAGGCTCATGGGAATTGGCTTTTGTGGCGAAGCAACGGACGCAGCAGATTTCTCAGTTCGCAAGGCTTTCCTCTTGAAACGTGTTTGATCCGATTTTTGCGAATGCAGGTTGCTTGCCGAGCCTGACAGGAAACTCAACTCCTTCTTTCTCATCGCCGGCACAGCCAACGCCTCGCCCATAGTCCGAATCCAAGGGCATTGAATAAAGTCTTTCGTCGGTGGACCGTTTGATCGCTCGTTCTGGATGCCTGAACAATTTCTATCTCGCCGTTCTCGTGATGGCTTTTGCACTTCCTGTCCGGGCTCAAACCTACACGGTTCAGCCTGGTGCGGCCCAAAAGTCACAAAACAAGAACTCTCCGCATAAGTCCGCTCAAACTTCGCAGCCGGCCCCCCAATTGGGCTTCGGCTCCAACATTCAGAATGCGCGGCTCGCTCGCGCGGCGGAACAGGCGCTCAAGCGCGGTGACCACGCTCTTGCAATTAATTACGCACAGCGCGCCGCTCGAGCCACGCCGAATGATGCCCATCTTTGGTTTTTTCTCGGCTACGCCGCCCGCCTCGGAGGTCAAATCCAGCTTTCCATCAGCTCTTATCAGCACGGTCTCCAGCTGAGCCCGTCTTCCGTTGAAGGCCGCTCCGGTCTCGCTCAGGCCTACAGTGTCGCAGGCCAGACGTCAGAGGCTGAGAACCTGCTGAAGCAAATTCTCGCCTCGAATCCCAACCGCAGAGATGACGCCATGTTGTTGGGAAATCTCTACATGAAATCGGGAGATTATAACGGCGCACTTGGTTGGTTAAGAAAGGCCGAGCAAACCCGCCCCGGCGCTCGATCCGAATTGCTTCTGGCCATGTGCTTTCAACGCCTGAACCAGATGGATCAGGCGAAGCATTATCTCAACCTGGCGAAGCAGCGCGCGCCCAACAACCCCGAGGTTTTGCGCTCCCTGGCCGGATATTACCGCAACACGGGAGACTATTCCCAGGCTATCGCCTCCCTCAAATCAATCCCCAATCCAAGCCCAGCCATATTAGGCGAGATCGCGTACACCTATCAGCTTAGTGGCCAGCCGGAACAGTCTGCAACGTACTATGCAAAAGCTGCCAACGCCATGCCGAAAGACGTCAACATGCAACTTTCGGCAGCCCAGGCAGCAGTTTCTGCTCATTCGTTCGACAAAGCTGCCCCGTTCCTGGCCCGCGCCGCGACGCTCGACCCCAACTACTATCGTTTGCACGCCCTTCGCGGACAAATTGCCCATCTGCAAGAGCGCGACGACGATGCCGTGCGGGAGTATCAGGCCGCGCTGGCCCATTTGCCCCCAACTCCGGCCGAAGGGCCTCTCTATGGCATTCAACTCCACATGGATCTGATGGGCCTCTACACCTCGTTGAATGATCGCGACGCTGCCAGGCGGCAGTTGCAAACCGCACACGCAGAAATCGACGCGCTGAACGAGAAGGGCGCCCCCACTGCACCCTTCTTGCGGCTAAGAGCTCTCATCAAAATGAACGAGGGCAATCTTGACGGGGCGATGGCCGACATGAAGCAGGCTATCGCCCTCGCACCACGCGATCCCAGCAACCTCCAGATCGACGGAGACCTGCTCATGAAGCTCGGGCGAACAGAAGACGCCATCGCGGTATACAAGAAGATTCTCGACATTGATCCTCGCGACCGCTTCGCGCTGACCTCACTCGGATATGCCTCTCGTGCCGCCGGACGCGATGACCAGGCTGCAAAATATTTCGAACTCCTCGCAAAATATTATCCATCCCTTTACGTCCCTTATCTCGCCATGGGAGACATGTACACCGCCCGCCACGATTTCAAAAGGGCGCAAGCCAATTACAGCAAGGCCTATGCTTTGGAGCCGAGCAATGCCCTCATAGTCGCGGGCGGAATGACTGCCGGGATCGAAGCACACGACCTCAACCTTGCCGGGACGTGGCTTAGTCGCGTCAAAGAAAGTATGCGTGGCAATCCCTACGTCCTCCGGGAAACGGAAAGATACCTGAACTTCCGAGGCAAGTATCAGGAGTCGGCGGAAGCCGGACGGAAGGCCATCAAACTGTTGCCACATGATCGCGATGTCGTGGTCTATCTCGGCTACGACCTCCTCAATCTTCACAAATACGACGAGCTCCTCGCCCTCACAAAGGAATACAACGACCAACTGCCGAAAGAGCCCGACATCCCTCTTCTTGCAGGGTACGCGCACAAGTATTACGGCCATCTTGAGGAAGCACGTCAGGCCTTTTCCGAGGTGCTTCAGCGCGATCCCAAGGTGGAGACGGCGTACGTGAACCTCGGCTACGTACTCAATGACCTGCATCAGCCCCAGCAGGCCGCCAACAATTTCGAAGCCGCCCTCAAGCTCGAACCCAAGGACGGGCAGGCTCACCTCGGATTGGCGTTCTCAAGCCTCGACTTGAACAAACCTGACATCGCATTGCGCGAATCCAAACTTGCAGAAAAGCTTATGGGCGATTCCGAGCCGATTCATAGGATTCGAGCGACCGCTTACGGGCGTGAAGGCCTGCTCACCAAGGCCGCGGACGAGTATCGCGCGGCTCTCAAGTTCAGTCCCAACGACAGCAGCCTGCACTACGGACTGGGAAATACGCTGTTCTCCGAACGGAAGTACAGCGATGCGATCGATGAATTGCGAACCGCGGGCAAGCTCTCCCCACAGAACGCCGGCGTGTACGCGTTGATGGCACGGGCCT
>JBOGMA010000448.1:0-10466 GCA_050746465.1 Acidobacteriaceae bacterium | reverse complement strand
TCGGCCTTCAACTGGCTGAACCATCCGCTGCCTGAGTTCAGCTCTGCGAACCAAGTCCAACTATATTATCTGGTTGACTATCCGTCGAAGACCATCACGCTGAATCAGGGTCCGGGAGCGACGGTTTCCAACTTTGGATTTATGGACACCAAGTCGCAGTCGCCCTATCAGCGCATCCTGGAGTTGAACGTCAAGTACAGCTTCTAACGCACTTCAGAACTACCGATTCTGAAATGCGATTTGCGTGCCTCCACACCCAGGAGGTGAGCTTTGATGCTCACCTCCCGTTTTTTTTGCAGCACCGAATTCGCAACTTGTTCCAGTACAGCGATTGGCGATCTTATTCAGGAGGGAGTATCCCAGTGGCCAGATACAACTCACCACGTAGGATACGGAGAGCGCAGAGGCTTGTCGGGCTGGCGTTTGCTGTGGCAAGCGTTCTGCCGGCATTGTCAGCAAGTGCGCAGAGGGCCACGATCACGAATGGCTCGGGGGCTTTTGCCACGGGGCATTACCGGAATCTATTTGCGGAGCAGGGACACTCTGACAAAGAAATTTCGCGAAAGATCGATAAGGCATTTCAGCAGCTATTCCATGGCGATCCTCAGACGCAGGCCGTGTATTTCGCCGCTGGAAAAAATGCCAACGGGCCGCTCGCGTATTTGACCGACTGGGCGCACCACGATGTCCGAACCGAGGGCATGTCGTACGGCATGATGATTGCAGTCCAGTTGGACAAGAAGGCTGAGTTTGATGCGTTGTGGAACTGGGCGATGACGTACATGTACATAAGCGATCCGCATCATCCGTCTTACGGATACTTTTCGTGGTCGTGCAAGCCGGATGGAACTCCTAATGAGGAGACGGCTGCGCCGGACGGGGAAGAATACTTTGTGATGTCTCTGTACTTCGCAGCGGCGCGCTGGGGCAACGGGACCGGAATCTATGACTACCAGGCGCAGGCCGATCAACTGCTGAGAACGATGCGGCATCATCCGGTGGTGACGGGGCCAACCCGCTTTGGTCCGCGTACCGAAGGGTCGGAAGTGGACGAGAAGGCAAAGATGATCCGGTTTGTGCCCGGTGTTCATGCGGACTTTACTGATCCCTCGTATCACCTGCCTTCGTTTTACGAGCTGTGGGCGCGGTGGGGACCTCCGGAGGATCGCGCGTTCTGGGCTCAAGCTGCCGAGGTGAGCCGGAGATTTTTTGTGCAGGTTACAAACCCGCGGACGGGGCTGGCTCCGGATTATGCGAACTTTGACGGCACTCCCAAGAAGACTCGGTTTCCGCAGTCGTCGATATTTGGCTATGACGCGTGGCGCGTGGCGAGCAATTGGTCGATGGATTGGTCGTGGTGGCATAAGGCGAAGCAGGAGCAGATGTTAAGCGATCGGATTCAGTCGTTTTTTATTTCGCAGGGGATCAATAGCTACGGCGACCAGTACGCGCTGGATGGTAAGGAGCTGGAGAAGACGCATGCAACCGGGCTGGTGGCGGCCAACGCGGCGGCCAGCTTGGCGGCGACGGATTCCACCCGCGCAGCGGAGTTCGTGAAGGCGCTGTGGGATGCGCCGGTTCCCTCGGGCCAGGAGCGCTATTACGATGGCATGCTGTATCTGCTGAATATGCTGCATGTGAGCGGCAGATTTCGCATCTGGACGCCGCAGGCTGAGCAGCCGAAAGCCATGCCGCCAGCGTTGAAGAACTAATCTCCCCAGCGAAGCTCCATCAAATCCAGTTCGCGCTCGAGTCTTCGAAGCGTAGCCTCGCGGAAGTGCCCCTCGCCGCGAAGACGGTTCAGCTCGCGGCGCTGGGCCATGCGGAGGCGGCGGGCGATTTCGCGATATTTGCGGTCAAGCTGCACCTCGGTCTGCTTTTCCGAACTGGAACTGAGTCCCTGAAGGCGTTGGTCGTAAATGCGGATGAGCTGGTCAACGGCCTGCGTCCCGGTTTCATCCTGGCTGGTGTCAAGACCGCGCAGCGTCTTAATCACGAACTGGAGCATTACCTTCCGGGCCTCGCGTTCCTCATCCTGGGCGGCTCTGGGTTCGGAAATGCCCAGGCGGCGGATGAGCGCGGGCAGGGTGAGTCCCTGGCCTACCAGGGTGACGAGGATTACGGCGAAAGCCAGAAAGATGATGCCTTCGCGATGCGGGAAGTGCGCGCCGCTATTGGTGACTACGGGCAGGGAAAGCGCCGCAGCGAGAGTGATGACGCCGCGCATCCCGCTCCAGCTCATCACGATGAGTTCGCGTCCGTTGGGGGCGGTTACGTTTTGCCTTTGCAGATGGACGCGGATAAAGTGCGCGATGCGCGAGCCGGGATACATCCAGAGAAAGCGCAGAGCGATGACGATGCCGCTGACCATGGCAGCGCCGATGATCAACCGGGGCCAGTCGAGGGGGCCATGACCATTGTCGGGACGAATGCCGTTGAGGATGTCCGGCAGTTGCAGGCCGATAACGATGAAGACGAATCCGTTCAAGGCAAAGTCGATGGTGTTCCAGACGGCGCGGGCGTCGAGGCGGGCTCGGGAGCTGAGCACCTCCGAAGCGCTGCGTCCGACGTATAGGCCGCAAGCTACGGTGGCCAGCACTCCGGAGGCGTGAATTGCCTCGCCGAGCAAATAGGCGCAGTAAGGTGTGGCGAGGGATATGAGAATCTGCAACTCGGCTGCGCCGGCGATCCATCGGAAGAGCAGGCTGGAGAAGCGGGCGACAAGAAATGCGACCAGCAGACCGACTCCCACGCCACCCACGATGAGCCAGATGAGTTCGCGAACGCCATGTGCGAAGGACGGGATGGTTCCGGAGGCGACCATACCGATGGTGAACTGCAACGCAAGGAGGCCGGTGGCGTCGTTGATGAGGCTTTCGCCTTCGATTACCTGGAGCAGCGAATGAGGCAGCCCAACGCGCTTGGCAATGGCGGCGACGGCGATCACGTCCGTGGTGGAAACAACCGCCCCCAGGACGGCTCCGACGCGCCAGTCGAAGCCGCGGATGAGAAAGTGGGCGAAGATGGCGACGCCGGCGACAGTGAAGCCGACCAGGCCAAGCCCGAGCATGGAAATGCTGGCGAGGTTATAGCGGAATTCGCGCCACGGCGTGTTGAGGGCGCTGGCAAATACCAGCGGCGGCAGAATCACCAGAAAGACGACGGTTGGGTTGAGCGAAATGTGGGGGACGACGTGAAAGAAGCTGAGAACGAGGCCGCCGAGCACCAGGATGACGGGATAAGGAGTCTTAAGCCAGCGCGCAATGATGGCCAGCAGCGCCACCAGGACGACGAGCACGAGCAACGTCAATTCAATATTGTGGATGGCGTAGCCCATGGGGGAAGGTTAAACCAGTCGGGGAACTTTGCTCGCTTTTTTAGTGGCTGAAACCTCGGCCAACCGCTTCATGGCCATCTGGCTCTTAGCCCTTATAATCAAAGATTGCGTGCTTTGCGCGCGCCGCATCAAGTGAGCGAAGAAAGGATTCTCATGCCAACAGATGTAGTGATGCCCCAGATGGGCGAGTCAATTTTTGAGGGAACCATCACCAAGTGGCTAAAGAAGCCCGGCGACACGGTTCAACGTGACGAGCCTCTGTTTGAGATTTCCACTGACAAAGTGGACGCCGAAATTCCTTCGCCTGCCGCCGGTGTTGTGAAAGAGATCAAGATCGCGGAAGGAACCACGGTGCAGATCAACACGGTGGTCGCGGTGATCGATGAAGCTGGTACGGCGGGAACGCCGGCTCCTGCGCCTGCTGCCGCTGCTCCGGCCCCCGCTGCTCCGGCTCCGGCCCCTGTGGCCGCCGCGCCCAAGGGAGCGCCTTCCAAGCCTGCCTCGAATGCGGTGCTGGCGACTTCTGGACAGGGTGCTGGCCCGGGCACGGACGTAGTGATGCCGCAGATGGGCGAGTCGATTTTTGAAGGCACCATCACCAAGTGGTTGAAGCAAGTTGGGGATTCGGTGGAACGGGATGAGCCTCTGTTTGAGATTTCGACCGATAAGGTGGACGCCGAGATTCCTTCGCCTGCGGCCGGAACCTTATGCGAGATCAAAATTCCGGCGGGACAGACGGTTCAGATTAATACGGTGGTTGCGGTGATTGGCGGCGCGGCTGGAACAACCGGCGCAGCGACTCCGACGCCTGCGGCAGTACCGTCGCCTGCGGCGGTACCTACAGTTGCGGCCTCGGCGGCTCCTCCAAAGGCCGAGGCACCTGCTCCGGCCGCGGCTGCTCAGGTTTCCGGCGAACCTATTCGCTCCTCGCCGCTGGTGCGGAAGATCGCTCGGGAGAACAATCTGGATCTGGGCCAGGTTTCGGGAACGGGCGCGGGCGGGCGCGTCACGAAGGAAGACGTGCTGGGTTATATGGCGCAGCAGGGGGGCGGTGCCAAGGCGGCTCCGGCTGCAACTGCTCCGGCGGCTGCACCGGCGAGGGCAGCGGTTCCTGCTCCGGCGGCGGCGGCGGGACCGGCACCCGCTCCTACACCTGCTCCGGGCGAGCTTGTTCCGATGTCGAAGATGCGCTCGATCATTGCCCAGCGCATGGTGGAGTCGAAGCGTACGGCCGCGCATGTCCACACCGTCTTCAAGATCGACTTGACGAAGATCGTAAAGCTGCGCGAGAAAGAAAAGAGCAAGTACGAGCAGCGCAATGGCGTGAAGCTGACCTATATGCCGTTTATCACGCGGGCGGCGATCGCCACGCTGCGCAAGATGCCGATCGTCAACGCGCAGATGGAAGGCGACGCAATCCGCTACCCGGCGAACATCAACGTGGGCATTGCGGTTGCGTTGGAGTGGGGGCTGATCGTTCCGGTGATCAAGCAGGCCGAGGAGAAAAATTTCCTGGGCATTGCGCGGGCGATTGCCGATGTCGCGGAGCGCGCGCGCGGCAAGAAGCTGAAGCCGGACGAGGTTGGATCGGGAACATTCACCATTACAAATCCGGGGATTTTCGGCGAGCAGTTCGGGACGCCGATCATCAATCAGCCGCAGTCGGCGATTCTAGGCGTCGGCGGGCTGTTCAAGGAGCCGGCTGTAGTCACGGGCGCTGATGGGGTCGATTCGATTGCCATTCGTCACTTCCTGCATCTGACGTTGGGCTTCGATCACCGCATCATCGACGGAGCTGACGCTGGGAAGTTTATGGCGGAGATGAAGAAGTATCTGGAGAACTGGTCGGAGGATATTGGTTAGAAGTCGGCTCCAATAGGAATCATGAGACCCGCCTATCGCGGGTCTCATTTTTTTTGTCAGACCTGAAGCACGTCTCCATCGCGGGCGACCAGCAGATAGAGCGCGGGGTTTACGAAGAATCCAAGCAGCAGCGGCCATACCAGCCCGGCTACGATGACGATGGCGAAGGGCTTCTGGCTGTCTGACCCGATGCCGGTGGAGATGGCGGCTGGGAGCAGGCCGAGGCAGGCGACCATGGCAGTCATCATAATGGGACGCAGGCGCATCAGCGCGGCTTCGCGCGTTGCAGTGCGGATGTCCATGCCTTCCAGCCGAAGCTTGTTGATGAACGAGACGAGGATGACGACGACCTCGACCGAAACGCCGAAAAGCGCAAGCAGACCGAGTACGGAGGAAACGCTGAAAGGAGTGCCGCTGAGCTTGAGCGCGATAAGGGCCGTGACCGGCTCTGTCATGATGACGCCGAGAGCAATGGCGGCGGGAAATTTAAAGTTTCCGTAGAGCGCAAACAGGATTACGAAAATGCAGACGATCGCGAGCGGGAGAATGATTTCCAACTGCGCCTTGGCCGCGAGGAACTGGCTGTACTCACCGCCCCAGGTCATGCGGTAACCCTGAGGCAGATGAACCACTTTGTTGACGGCCTTTTGGCCCGCCTCGACAGCGCTCGCGAGGTCGCGGCCTTCCACGCTGTACTGAACGCCGATGTAGCGTGAGTTGTTTTCACGATAAATGAACGACGCGCCATTCCCCTGCTTGATGGTCGCCAATTGACTGAGCGGAATCTGCTCGCCGTCGGGCGCGCCCACCAGCAAGTTGCCGATGGCAGTTGCGTTGCTGCGGAACTGCGGCTGCATGCGGACGACGAGATCAAAGAGTTTTTCGCCTTGGATGACCTGGGTTGTCGTCTGCCCTCCAACGGCGGCGGTGATGACGGCTTCAACATCGGAAACATTGAGTCCGTAGCGCGCGATCCTGTCGCGGTCCACGTCGATGAGCAGACTGGGCTGGCCGAGTTCGCGGACTACCGTCAGGTCAGTAAAGCCGGGAACCTTGGCCAGCGTCTTTTTGATCTTGAGCGCGTTGTCCTGGAGTACGTGCAGGTCGCTGCCATAAACCTTGACGGCGAGGGAGCTTTTCAAACCGGTGAGGGCTTCGTCTACGGCGTCCTCGGCTGGTTGCGTGTAGTTGAAGACGATTCCGGGGAAGGTGGTGAGCTTTTTGTTAATGGAAGCGATCAACTTGTCTTTGGTATCGATGTCGCCGTGCCAGGACTTGTCGCCGTAGGGCTTGAGGCCGACGTAGAACTCACAGTTGAAGAAGCCGGTTGCATCGGTGCCGTCGTCGGGGCGTCCCAGCTCGGAGCCGACGACCGTTACCTGCGGATAAGACATCAGGATTTTGCGAATCTGCGGGGCGATGCTGCTGGCTTCCTCAAAAGAGATGGTGTAGGGCATGGTGGCCCGTACCCAGAGCGCTCCTTCATCGAGGTGCGGCATGAACTCGCCGCCGATGTGAGGGATCAGCAGAAGAGTGGCGGCGAAAATAATCGCGGTAATGCCCACGACCCACTTGGGGTGGTCGAGCGCACGGTCCAGTTGCCGGGCATAGATTTTCTTGATCCATTCAAAGATAACGTTGCGGCGCTCGCGCACTCCATTTTTAAACCAGTAGGAGGCCAGTACGGGCACCAGCGTAAGCGTAAGGATGAGCGCGCCGATGATGGCAACGGACATGGTCTCAGCCATAGGGTGAAAGAGTTTTCCCGATGGGCCGGTGAGCGCGTAGATAGGCAGATAACCGGTGAGGATGATGGCGACGGAATAGAAGATGGGACGGTCCACATCTTTCGCGGCCAGCAGGATGACTTCGTGGAGTTTATAGTCCTGGCCCTGGCGCAGGGCTAGCTCGCGGTAGATGTTTTCCACCATGACGACGGTGCCGTCAATAACAATGCCGAAGTCAATGGCCCCGAGCGAAAGGAGGTTCGCCGCTCCGTTCTGAAGGTGCAGAACGATGAAGGCGAAGAGCAGCGCGAGGGGAATGGTGAGCGCGGTGATGATGGCGGCTCGCACGCTGACCAGAAAGAAGAGAAGAACGACGAAGACGAGAATCATCCCGTGGAAGAGGTTGTGCTCCACGGTATGCGTGGTGAGTTGGATGAGATCGCTGCGATCGTAATACGGATGAACTTTGACGTCCGACGGGAGGATGTTCTGGTTCAGGTCTTTCGTCTTTGCTTCGACGGCTTTAAGGACGGTCTGGGTCTGCTCGCCGCGGCGCTCCATGACGACGCCTTCAACGGCGTCGTCGTTGTTCTGGAATCCGAACTCGCCGAGGCGCGGAGCATGGCCAATGACGACGCTGCCGATGTCCTTGATCCTGACCGGAACGCCGTTTTTGCTGCCGACAACGATGTTGCCTATATCTTCTTTGTTGCGGATGAGTCCGATGCCGCGGACGTAATAGAACTGACCGCCCTGAGAGTAAAAGCCTCCGCCAGCATTGGAATTATTGGCCTGCAGCGCAGCGGTCACCTGGGGAACAGTAAGGTGGTAGCCGTAGAGGCGGGCGGGGTCGAGCAGCACCTGATACTGCATTGTGGTCCCGCCGAAGCCCGAGTCGTCGGCGACTCCAGGAACCGAGCGGTAGGCGCGCTCCACAGTCCATTCTTCAATGGTGTGTAACTGCTGCGGGGTGCGGTCGGGGCTCTCCAGAACATAGCGGTAGACCAATCCGCTGGGGCTGAACAGCGGCGCCATCGACGGGGTGACTCCGGCGGGCAGGTTGGCCTGGGCGATTCGCTGGAAGACGATTTGGCGGGCGAAGTAGTCGTCGGTGTTGTCCTTGAAGGTGAGGATGAGGTCGGAAAGGCCATAGAGGGAGATGGACCGCATGACGACCATGTCGGGAACGCCGTTCATCTCCAGCTCGAGAGGAAGCGTTACCAGCCGTTCCACTTCTTCGGCGGCGTGGCCGGGCCACTGCGTAATGAGCTCAACCTGCGGCGAGGAAAGGTCAGGGTACGCGTTGACCGGCATGCGCTGGAAGGAGACGATTCCAGCAGCGGTCATCATTGCGGTCAGAAGTATGACCAGAAGCCTCTGATGCAGGGCAGCTTTTACGATTCGGTGGATCATTCGACTTTCTGCGCCACTGCCTTTCTCTCGATTCCGGTTCCCGGGTTTCTAACGCTGCAGCGAGTTCTCGAACTGGATGAACAGGCTGCCATTGGCGATGAAGCGATCTCCGGGGTTGAGCCCGGAGGTGATTTGAGTCTGTCCTTCGCGACTTTCGCCCACAGAGACGGCGCGCCGACCGAACTTGCCGTCTGCTGTTTCGACGTAGACGAAGGGTTCGTTTTCAGAGTCGCGCAGAATTGCAGAGTCGGGCACGGCGATGGCGTTCTTGATCGCACCGGCGTTCACGCTGGCAGTGACGAACATATCCTTTTTAAGTTTGTCGCCGGGGTTGGGGGTTTCGATGCGCGCCTGGAGAGTGCGGGTGTTGGGGTCGAGCGCGGCTGCGATGTAGGAAATGCGTCCGTGGAAAGTGTCGGGATACGCGTCGGTTTGGATCGAGACGGTGTCGCCCACATGCACGTAGGGAAGATCTTTCTGGTAAACGTTGACGAGTACCCAGACCTTACTGGTGTCGGAGATGAGGAAACACTGGGTGGTGCCGGTCTGGAGGAGTTGACCGGCTGCTACATCCTGCTCGACGACTTCTCCGCTGATGGGAGCGCGGACGGGCGCTTCAAACGAGGGAGAACCTTTCAATAGCGAATCCGGGTCGGCAACGCCCATGACTTTCAACGCGGCCTCAGCACTTGCCAGATCTCCGCTGGCCTGGACCTGAGCCGACTCGGCCTGCTCAACCTGCTGCTCGGCGAGAGCGTGGTGCTGGTAGAGGTCCTTGGCGCGGGCGTATTCCTTTTGAGCGAGGGCGTTGGCGTCCTTCGCCTTGAGATAGGTCGCGCGCAATTGGGAGTAGTCGGGGCTGGCCACGTAGAGCAGAGGCTGCCCCCGCTCCACATGCTGGCCAGGGACGACGGCGATTCGGGTAATGGGGCCGCTGACCTGCGTAACGACGGGGGTAGTAATAAAGCTGTCATACGCGACTGAGCCCGTGAGGCGGAGAGTCTGCGTCAGAGTAGTCGGCTCGGCGGTGAGCACCTGCAGGTGGGCCATCTGATCCGGCGGAATGGAAAAGAGTGCTGCGCTGCCCGAGTCCCCCGTATTATTTGCAGCAGCGGCTTTGGGTTCAGATTTACCGCAGCCGGCCAGCGCCAGCAGGATGGCGGCCGTGGCGATCAGGGCGGCACAGTGCGGCGGACGGTTTCCGGGCTGGGTCACGGGAGGGTCCTCGTTCCTACGGCTTCCTTGAGTTGTTCGACGGATGTCATGTATGAGGATAATGCCTGGCGGTACTGTAGTTGGACGGAGCGATAGCTGCGTTCGGCATCGAGAAAATCGAGCAGGCTGGCGGCACCGCGCTTGTAGGCATATGCGCTGATGTCTCGGGAATCTTTGGCTTCCTTCAGATAGCCGGAAGAATAGAGCCACACCACTTCGTCATTGCTGCGCAACTGATTGTAGGCGTCGGAAACATCGGAGAGGACCTGGTCGGAGGCCGCCATTTCGGTTTGCTGGGCCTGGGTAAGGGTGAATTTAGTAAGCGCGATCTGGCCCTGGTTGCGGTCAAAGAGCGCCCAGGGGATGCTGACGGAGATGCCGGTGCTGTTTTCTGACGAGGTGTGGGTGTAGGTTAGGCCGCCGGTCACATCCTGCTTGCCGTTGGCTTTGGCAAGGAGAATCTGGCTGCGCGCGGCGGTGATGCCCAGTTGGCTGGCGCGCAGGTCGGGGCGGTCCTTGAGCGCTTCCGCGTCGAGATCGTCCAATTGCTCCTTTACCGGGACATAGGCCAGGGTTCCGACGACATCGTAGTCGGCGGGCACGGCGTCGTAACCGAGCGTCTGGCGCAGGGAGATGAGCGCCTGCACCTTAGCGAGGCGAGCGGAGGAGACGTCGGTCTGGAATTGCAGCAACTGCAGCTTGATTTTGAGGTAATCGCCTTCACTGATGTAGCCGGACTTGTACTGCGTTTCGGAAAGGTTGACGGTCTGCTGAAAGCCTTTCAGGTCCTGCTGGGCGAATTGCAAGGTTGACTCGGCGAGGAGAACGGCGATGAACTGCTGGGCTACGTTGAAGGTCAGGGTGCGCTCGGCGTCCTCAACCTGGGCGCGGGTTACGGCGGTCTGGTCGCG
>JBOGMA010000447.1:0-3224 GCA_050746465.1 Acidobacteriaceae bacterium | reverse complement strand
TAGCGATACGCGACATCGATCGTGATGCCCTGCTCCCGCTCGGCGCGAAGCCCGTCGGTCAAAAGCGAAAAATCGATCGTTCCGGCATTGCGGCCGGCCGACGCCTTGGTCACCGATTCGAGCTGGTCTTCATATACGTTGCGCGAATCCACCAGCAGCCGACCGATCAGCGTCGATTTGCCGTCGTCCACGCTGCCCGCCGTCGTAAACCGGAGCAGGTCTTTCGCTTCGTCCTGTTCCAGGAACTCCTCGAAGCTTTCGATTTCGGGCGATGTTACAGCGGCAGCCATTTAGAAATACCCCTCCTGCTTCTTGATCTCCATCGAACCGTCCTGATCGAAGTCGATAATGCGGTTTTGGCGCTCGGATCGGCGCAAACCGACAAGCTCTTCGATAATGCGAGGCACCGTGTCGGCATCCGACCGGATCGCGCCCGTGCACGGGCTGCAACCGAGCGACCGCAACCGGCAGCGCACCATCTGCTCCTCGCCGGGAAGCCCCTTCACAAACGGCTGCTCCAGCGGAATCAGGCTGTCGCCGCGCACCAGCATCCGCCGCTCTTTAGCGAAGTACAGCGGCACTATCGGAATATTCTCCAGGTGAATGTAGTGCCAGATGTCCAGCTCCGTCCAGTTCGAAAGGGGGAAGACGCGAATGCTCTCTCCCGGCCCAATGCGCGAGTTATAAAGGTTCCACAACTCCGGCCGCTGTGCCTTCGGGTCCCACTGACCGGCGCGGTCGCGGAAGGAATAGATGCGCTCCTTCGCGCGCGATTTCTCCTCGTCACGCCGCGCGCCCCCAAACGCCGCGTCAAATCCATAGTGCCGCAGCCCATCGAGCAGCGCCTGAGTCTTCAGCAGTCCACAGCAGCGCTGCGTCCCCAGCTTCACCGGATTCGCGCCATCCGCAATCGCCGCCTCATTGCGCCACACCCGGAGATCAAGCCCAAGCTGGCGCGTGTAACTATCGCGAAATTCCAGCATCTCGCGAAATTTGAAACCCGTGTCCACATGCAGCAGCGGAAAGGGAATCGGCGCGGGATAAAACGCCTTCTGCGCCAGCCGCAGCATTACGGACGAGTCCTTGCCGATCGAGTAAAGCATCACCGGCTTCTCAAATTCAGACGCCACTTCGCGGAAGATATGGATGCTCTCCGCCTCAAGCTGCTTCAGGTGGCTGAGCGTAAATGCTTCATTGTGAACCGGAGCTTCGGCAAGTGCTGCTGATGCCATGTCATTTCACCTTCGGGTGCAAGTTTTATGCGGAAAACAAGAAAACCCACGTGCCATTGTGTTAGGCAGTGGGCTCAGAAGATGCGAAGATCGGGTAAGTCGCTGATCCCTTACATACAAAGCTCACGGCCGTGGCGGTGCATACAACACGCGCAACAACAGGCCATGGTTTGCATCGGAAATCGCATCTCTTATAGCTTTACTCACCGGGCGTTGGATGTCAATGAAGATGTATTCGAAATTGCGCCGAGAACAGCTTCCTGGTATGCCGCCAACATCTCCGGTTCATCAATGGAACCGTGATGATGAATCTGCCGCCATTTCCCTTCTGTACCTCTCTGAAATACGCGACTGGTGCGAATAGCAAGCTTCATCTGGCGACCATTTGCGCTGAGCTCCCCTCGTTCGCGTCCGACCACATAGAACAGATCGCCGGACTGGTGAAGCGTATAGTCGTAAAACTCGAATCGGTAGGCGCCGGGGCTTCGGAACAGGGCTTCGTAGGTCTCGCTGATTTCGTGCCACCCGCGCTTGATTCCCCCTAACGGATTGTCCATAGAGGCGGCATCGGAATTGATCCAGTTCTCACGCATCATTTCGATGTTGCGTTCATTGAGCGCGTGGTAGAAATGCGCAAGCGCCTGCATCGGCTCTTGTTGCTCCCCGCTATATTCGTGTCCTGTGACCGGCATCTGGATGGGGCTGCTGGACATCGTCATGCTCATGCTGCATGGGATGATTCGGATGGCGGAAGGATTCTCAATTTTGCGTGCTCGGAACCGCGATACGGCCCTGGCCTCACGAGACTGCGCGATCGGCGACGGGCCTTTCCGTCCGGCGTACCCGACCGCCGGTCAACTCAAAGTAGCTAATGGCTGGTCCAGCGGAGTGGTCATCGTCGGAACCGCACCCAGCAGAGCCCTCGTGTAAGGATGCTGGGGTGCGCGAAAAATCTCAGCGCAGGAATTCTCCTCCACAATCTCGCCGTGCCGCATCACCGCCACGCGATCCGCCACCTGAGAGACCACCGCAAGATCATGCGAGATGAACAGCATCGTCAGGCCAAACCGCGCCCGGAGATCAGCCAGCAGTTCCAGAATCTGCTTTTGCACCGTCACATCCAGCGCCGTCGTCGGCTCGTCGGCAATCAGCAACCGCGGCCGGTTCGCAATCGCCATCGCGATCATCACCCTCTGCCGCTGCCCTCCGGAAAACTGGTGTGGGTAATCGCCATATCGCAGCGCAACGTCCAGCAGCGCCACCGCTTCCATCGCTTCCATGGCCGCATCGCGTACCTGCCGATGTGAAAACTCAGGATGATGCGCGCGTACCGCCTCGGCCACCTGCTCGCCCACCGGCATCACCGGATTCAGCGCCGTCATCGGCTCCTGAAAGATCATTGCAATGTCGCGCCCGCGCAGCCGCCGCATTGCTTCTGCGTTGAGCGCGAGCAGGTCCGTTCCGTCAAATTGGATGCGGCCCTCCACCTGCGCCACCGGATCGAGCAGGCGCATGACCGCGAGCGCCGTTACGGATTTGCCCGATCCCGATTCGCCGACCAACCCAAGCGATTCCCCCTCCGGGATGTTCAGAAAGATTCCACGGACAGCCCGCTGCTCGCGAAATCGGATGGCCAGGGAATCAATTTTAAGAAGAAGCCCCACGCGCTCATGCTACCGAAAGCCGCCGCGTGTCACCAAATATTCCACCGCTTCGGATGGCGCTCCGCACTGGTGGGCCCGGAGGGATTTGAACCCCCAACCAAGGGATTATGAGTCCCGATTTTGCACATTTTGCATAGGACTGCGCCGAAGCGCATGGACCAGCATAAGTATCCTGTTATAGTGAACTTATGAGATGGCTCCAGAGCGCATCAGACCGCGTCGGAAAGCACTGAAATCGGGGGAAAAGTATCCCCAAAAGTATCACCAGAGTTGCTGCGGATTTCACTGTGGACATCCGAACCCTTCCCGGTCGTAACATATTTGTGAT
>JBOGMA010000446.1:0-7385 GCA_050746465.1 Acidobacteriaceae bacterium | reverse complement strand
ATGCCGTCGAGGGTTTCGACGTGTTCGACGGGCATTCCCGCGAATTCTTTTATCCCCGCTTTGGCGCGGGCGATGGTGGCGTTCTTCAGGTCATCGGGAATATGGAGATCGATGCGTCCATAGTGATGCTCGCCATATTCGTCTTGCAATCGCTGGACAAGCTGGCCGAGGGTTTTGCCTTCTTCGGCCATCACGTTGGCGAGCAGAAGGGAATTGAGCAGACCGTCGCGCTCGGGGAGATGGCGCGCGATGCCGATGCCTCCGGACTCCTCTCCGCCGATGAGGATATCTTTTTCGAGCATCAGGTCGCAGACGTATTTGAAGCCGATGCCGTGTTCGTGGAGCGCGCGTCCATGGCGGGCGGCGATGCGGTCCAGCATTCCTGTAGTGTTGAAGGCGCGGGTGACGTCGCCGGGCCACTTTTTCCGGGTAAGGAGCCATTCGAGCAGCACAGCATAAATCTTGTGCGGATCGACGAAACCTCCGTGTTCGTCCGCGGCTCCGAGACGGTCGGCATCGCCATCGGTGACGAAACCGGCGTGGCACTTGTTTGCGACTACGACCTCTTGCAGGGCGCGGATGTGCGGCTCGATGGGTTCAGGATTGATTCCGGGAAAGAGCGGATCGCGGTTGGCGCGAATCTGGATGTAATCGACTCCGATGCTGTCGAAGATTCCGGCGAGGATTCCGCTGCCCGCGCCGTACATGCAGTCGATAGCGAACTTGAGGCCGGACTTTGCGATGAGGTCGAGGTCGGCGAAGCGGCGGATTGCTTCGAGATAGCTGGGAAGAAAATCGAATTCGGTGATGGCGGCGGGCTGCGCGACCTTGGGCAAGGGCTTACCGAGAAAAGTCTCGATGGCGGCCATAATGGAGGGGCTTCCCGAGCCTCCGTAGAACGCCTTGTACTTCACGCCGTTCCATTGGTAGGGGTTGTGGCTGGAGGTAATCATTACGCCGCCGGCCGCGCTTTGATGGTGGACTCCATAGGAGAGCGCGGGAGTGGGGGTGATGCGGTTGGCGAGCTTGACGGGGATTCCGGAGGCAGCGATGACTTCGGCTGCGGCGCGGGCAAAGCTTTCCGAGCCGAAGCGGGTATCGTAGCCGATGCAGATGCCTTTGGAAGGGGCTTCTCGCGGGTCTTTCGCGTTGAGTATGTATCCGGCTATCGCCGAGGCTGCTTTGCGCACGTTTTCAAACGTGAAGTCGTCGGCAATGCGGGCGCGCCATCCATCAGTTCCAAACTTGACTGGAGATTGATTTCCCATTCCGGTGCTTTCTTCCTAAACGAGGTCTTTGCGTCCCTTGTCGTTGAGCAGTTTGACGAATTTGCCCACATCCTGCGAGCAATCGCGGGCGGTGATGAGGATGGCGTCGTCGGTTTCAACGACCACCAGACCACTGACTCCCACAAGGGAGACAAACTTTTTCGGGCTGTAGACGTAGTTGCTGCGCGCGTTGACAGCGAGACAGCCTGAGCTCTCAGTTACATTTTTGTCGGGGTCGGCGCCGTTGTTGCGCGCAAGCTGGTGCTCGTAGAGCGCGGCCCAGGAGCCGAGGTCGTTCCATCCAAAGTCGGCGGGGAGGCAGTAGAGATTGGCCTGATGCTCGCCTTTGGCGGAGCGCGGCTCGAGGATGGCGTAATCGACGCTGATGTTTTCGCATTGCGGGTAGCGCTCGGCGAACACTTGATCGAAATCGGGAGTGCCGAAAGCGGCGGCGATGGCTTCGAGATGGGGCGCGGTTTCGGGCAGATGCTCGCGGACGGCGTTGGCGAGAGTGCGGGCGGACCAGAGAAAGATTCCGCTGTTCCAGTGGTAATTGCCGGCGGTGAGGAACTGTTCGGCGCGCTGGAGGTTGGGTTTTTCGGTAAAGCGGCGAACGCGAAGGGCGCCATTGGGCAGGGCCTCTCCGGTTTCGATATAGCCGTAGCCGGTTTCCGGGCGCGTGGGAGTGACGCCGAGTACGACAACGTTCTCTCCGGCGGCGGCGATGGCAATGGCCTTTTCGATCACAGCGAGAAAGGCGGGCTCGTTCGCGATGGTATGGTCGGCGGGAAACATGCCGAGGACGGCATCGGGAGCGGTGCGCTCAACGAGAAATGCAGCGAGCCCTGCGGCGGGAGCGGTGTTGCGAGCGGCGGGCTCGCGAATGATTTGATTGCGCGGAATTTGGGCGAGCTGCGTGCCAATGATTTCAGCGAGAAGGTCATTGGTGATGACCCAAATATTTTCCGGATTGGCGAGCGGTTGCAGGCGATCCACCGTGCACTGGATCATGGTTCGTTCGCCGTCGAGGGCCAGAACCTGCTTTGCTCGTGCTTTGCGGCTGCGAGGCCAGAAGCGGGTGCCGCTGCCTCCGGCGAGAATGATGGGGCGGAAATCGGTTTTCAAATCGGGCTTCCTCTTTCGCTCCTTCGGATCAGGATGCGCGCGGTTGAATTCGGATCACGGTAGCCGGAGACTCCGCTTCCACACGCACGTTCTGGCTGGAAGCTGGGATGACGGCAAGCTCGCAGCGGTTGACCGGAAAGGCTTCTGCTTCGTCGGCTGAGATGCGAATGGCGCCGTCCACCACGAATAGAATCTGCAAGCCGCCGGTGTTCGCGGTCAGGCCGAGAGCCGTGTTGGGGGGATTGAGGGGCCAGCGCTCGATTTCGAAGTATTTTTCGTCGATGAGGACGGAATGGTTGTTCACGCTGCGCGGTGGAATTTTTCCGGCGCGAGTTTTCATCTGCATGGCTTCGAATGATTTGTCCAGGTGCAGCTCGCGCGGGCGTCCGTAGTCGTACATGCGGTAGGTGAGGTCGCTGGTTTGCTGCGTCTCAAGGACGGCGACGCCGGGGCCCATGGCGTGCACGGTTCCGGCATCGACAAAAAGCATGTCGCCTTTCTGGACGGGGATCATTTCGAGCAGGTCTTCGAGCGTGGCGGATTCAATTCCGGAGCGAATCTGCTCGGGCGTCACTCCGTGCTTGATTCCGAGCGCGACGGCAGCGCCGGGCTCAGCGTCGAGCGCATACCAGCACTCGGTCTTGCCGCGCGGCTCGCCGTACTTCCGCGCCATGGCGTCGTCGGGATGGACCTGAACGCTCAATTTTTCTTTGGGGAAGAGCAGCTTGATGAGCAGGGGAAACTGGCCGTCTCCATAGGTGTTGCCGAGGAGCTCGCGGCCGTGCTGCGCGGTGATTTGCTGAAGGGACTGCCCAGTGAACGGCCCGGTAGCGGCGGTGCACATTTCGCCGGTGAGCCAGACCTCGCCGATGGGTTCTCCTTCAGTTTTGTAGTCGTACCAGGGTGCGAGGTCGTGAAAGCCCCAGATGCGGGTGCGAAACCAGGGCGCGAGTCGAAACGGAGAAAGATTGCTCATGCAATTCCAAGTATGCCTTAGATGTGGGGTGTACCGCACGAGGCGGATACTATACGAAGATGGCTATTTATCTCGTGACTGGCTGTGCCGGGTTTATTGGATCGACGCTTGTGGAGGCGCTGTTGAAGCGCGGAGAGAGGGTTCGAGGGCTGGATAATTTTGAAACCGGCAAGCGGGAGAACCTGACGCCCTTACTTGATCGAATGGAATTTTTGGAAAGCGACTTGCGCGACGCCGATGCAATGCTGGACGCGTGCCGCGGAGTTGATTTTGTGTTTCACGCCGGAGCTGTGGCATCGGTTCCGCGCTCGGTAGAAGACCCGCGCACGAGCCATTCGGCGAATGTGAAGGGTACTTTTAATCTGCTGGAGGCAGCGCGAGCGGCGGGCGTGAAGAGGGTTGTGTATTCGGCGTCGTCATCGGCTTACGGAGACCAGCCGGGACTTCCGAGACGAGAGACGATGGTTCCTGCGCCGATTTCGCCGTATGCGGTGCAGAAGCTCGTCGGCGAGTATTACATGTCGAGTTATTGGCAGGTCTATGGGCTGGAGACAGTGAACCTGCGCTACTTCAACATCTTTGGTCCGCGGCAGGACCCGAGTTCGCCCTACAGCGGCGTGATGGCGAGGTTCGCGCTGCAGATGCTCCGGGGAGAGCAGCCGACGATTTTTGGCGATGGCGAGCAGGGACGGGATTTTACTTACATCGACAATGTGGTGTCGGCGAATTTTCTGGCAATGGAGGCGTCGGCGGAGAAGGTTGCGGGGCGCGTGTTCAACGTAGGCTGCGGGGAACAGCACTCGTTGAACGAAACGTATCGGCTACTTGGCGACCTGATTGGATTTGATCGGAAACCGAAGTATGGACAGGCGCGCCAAGGCGATGTTCGCGATTCGCTGGCGGATATCTCTGCTGCGCGGAACGCTTTTGGGTACGAGCCTCTGGTGGGGTTTGAGGAGGGGCTGCGGCGAACGGTGGCATGGTATCGGGAGCAGTACGGGGCGGGCGCAAGCAAGTAAGGCGCGTGCCAAGTTTCGCAGGAGCAGCGTATAGTTTCATCGCTGTACCAATTCCTTTCTAAGAAGGCAGGTATGTGATGAGGAAGTATGCTGCGGAATTAGTGGGGACCTTTGTACTTGTGTTTGCCGGAGTCGGAAGCGCAGTCCTGGCTGGAAAGCACATTGGATTTGCGGGGATCGCGCTGGCGTTTGGGCTGTCACTTCTGGTGATGGTGTATACGATTGGGCCGATTTCGGGCTGCCACATCAACCCAGCGGTGACGTTTGGAGTGTTGCTGAGCAGAAGGATCGGCATCAAGGATGCGATTGGATATTGGATCGCGCAAATAATCGGCGGCATTCTCGCCGCTGGTGTGCTTCTGTTTGTCGCGCACGGCATTGCGGGTGGGTATAGTGCGTCGGCTGCGGGGTTGGGAGCGGATGGCTACGGATTGCACTCGCCGGACCATTATTCAATGGCGGCGGGCTTCGTGGTTGAGGTAGTCCTGACGGCGTTTCTGGTGATTGTTGTGCTTGGCTCGACAGACGTGAAGGCGCCGGTGGGCTTTGCCGGAATCGCGATTGGCCTGGTGCTCACGATGGACCATCTGGTCGGTATTCCGGTTACGAATATGTCGGTGAATCCGGCGCGGAGCATTGGCCCGGCGGTGTTTGTCGGCGGATGGGCGTTGAGCCAGATATGGCTGTTCATTGTTGCGCCACTGATTGGCGGGGCAATCGCAGCGGGAGTCTATGCGGTTATCCGGATACCCGACGCGAAAATTTCGCTCCCAACCGGAGAACGCGCATTGCCGAGCGAACAAGCGGAACGGGCATGAGGCAACGGGCTGCGCACCAGCGATGCGCAGCCCATTTTGCTATTGCTGCACGGCTTTGATCAGGTCCCGTAGCGGATCGAGCACGGTGAAGCGGACGAGACCGGCGGGTTTCTGCGCCTGGTCGATGATCGCGAGCTTCGAATGTGCCCATCCGGCGGGCGGGGCTTCATTTTTAGAGATAAAGTTCAGGGCTTCCTCGCCGGCGGTCCCCAGGTCCGCAAGTTGCTGCGCGCGCGGCTCGGCTGGTTTGAGCAGCGGCGAGGCGGACATGAGCGCCTGCGCCTGCGGGCCAGCCACGACCCAATGCGCGAAGATGGCCTGGAGCTTTTCGCCGGCTTGCGCGTCATGGTCCGTCAGGTATTTGCTCACAAGTAGCTTCAAACCGTGTTGCGATGGCGGGTCGGGGCGCACGGCATCGACCAGATGATCGAAGGGCGTGAGCTGTGTTGGGTGCTGCATTTTGTAAATCTGGTCAAAGCCGACGGGCTGGAGGACGCTGGCGAGAATCCGCAGCGGTTCGATGGCGGCAGTGCCGGCGAGTTGGCGGAGGGCTACGTCTTCGTGTGAGATTTGCGTGAGGCCGACGGCTTCAAGGCGCAGATTCTCAACCCAGAGACGGCGGTACATGTCGTCCACATTGTTGACGCTTTGCGGGGACCACAGGCGCTCGGCTACGGCAGCAGCGCGTGGCCAGATGCGCGAGTCAATGGTAGGCGGCCCTACGTGCTCGCTCCACATGCAGACCTCACCGCCGAGAATATGGGACTTCTGGTCAGCGGTTAAGTCGCTGTTGGCCGGCAGCGGATCAACCAGGTAGTGTTGGCTGGCGGGCTGAATCTGGTCGAGGTAATATCCGGCGGCGAGAATGCCGTCATAGCCTTGCTTGGCGCTGGCGGCCAGCGAATCGAAGCCACGCCAGGACTCGATGACGGCATCCTTCGGCAAGCCGGGCGCGAAGACCTCATCCCAACCGACCATGCGCTTGTGGTGCTTCTTGAGGATGGGGACGAGTTGCTGGTTGAAGTAGGTTTGCAGGCCCGCTGTGCCATGAAGGTCGTGCTTCTTCATGAATTCCTGAATGCGCGGACTATTCTTCCACTGCACGCCATTGTTTTCGTCTCCGCCGATGTGCATGTAGGGATCAGGGAAGATCTCGGCCATCTCTCCGATGAATTTATCGAGGAATCGGTAGGTGCTCTTCTTGGTCGGATCCATCACCGGATTGAAGATTCCGAATTCGCGCTCAATGGTGTAGGGGCCGGGCGCGCTGGCGAGGTCAGGGTAGCCGACGAACCAGGATTGTGCGTGGCCGGGCATGTCGAATTCAGGCACGACGCGGATGCCGCGCGCGCGGGCGTACGCTACGATTTCACGAGCCTGGTCTTGTGTATAGAAAAGGCCGTCTGACCCCATTTCAGTGAGCTTGGGAAATATTTTGCTCTGGATGCGGAAGCCCTGGTCGTCGGAAAGGTGCCAGTGGAAGACGTTGAGTTTGACGGCGGCCATTCCGTCGAGCGTGCGCTTGATGACCGGGATGGGTTCGAAATGCCGTCCGCAATCGATCATGAGGCCCCGCCAGCGGAAACGCGGCGAATCCTGAATGGAGACGGCGGGCACGAAGAAGCTGGAGCCGTCGGTCTGAACGAGTTGCAGGAAGGTGGTGAGGCCGCGCATTGCGCCCACATCAGTTGCGGCCTTAATGTGCGCGCCGGAGGACGTTACGTCGAGCGAATAGGTTTCGTTTTCATCGATGGACTGGATCTCTTCGCCGGGGCCATCCACGGTGATGAGCAGGGTGGCGGATTTGCCGGCGGAGGGCTTGAGCACGATCTGGATTCCGGTATGGAATTCAAGCTGGGACAGCATTCGCGAGACGGCGTTGTCGAGGCGCGCGTCGTGGAAGCTGTCCGTTGCGGCGGTGAAGGAGGCGCTGAGCGGCAGGTCGCCGGTTTGGACTGCGAAATGCGCGGGCTCCGGCATGAGCGTGATTACGAAAGCGTGTGTTGGCTGGGCCATCACGGCGAGAGTGCTTATACCTGTAAAGAGAGCGCCTGTAAACAGGGCGAGCGTAGTGCGTCGCAGCATCTTGACCGTCCCTCGGTTCGCAAAGTTATTCCCCTGCAAGTTTTGTATGGCTGTCTATACCTGTCAAGCTGAAGGCGCTTGATTGGGGTTATTG